>NZ_JAKUFY010000101.1:0-20641 GCF_022663675.1 Bacillus cereus group sp. BfR-BA-01355 | reverse complement strand
AGTGCACGTTTAAATTGATTTTCTGGAGTTTCCATATAAAAAACATTCCCCTTTCTTAAAACATATTAAATGTAAATCCCTAATTATCCCAATTTTGTACATATAAATATTAAAGCATAAATAGTCGATTATTTAAATGTAAATAATCAATTATTTAATTTCATCTGAAACTTAGGGGGAGTGCTTCTTAGCAATTACCTCTATATTTTCTTACATTTTTAACTATGGGCTGATTAGTTACTTTCATTTTTGAGTACCTCACATTCTTTAATGCATTGGATAAACAGTTATAATCTTACCATTAATAAGAACAAACCTAATTTCCATTCCTTCAGATGTTTTACCAGAATATAACCTTCCACCTATACATCTTTTATTGCTATAAGCCTCGTGAATGGCTTCCATAAGAAGAATGCGATTATATACTTGAAATGCAACAAATTCGCTTTAAAAGCCTATACGTATTTTCCCTCCATCTTCTATATGCTTCCGTAAATAATAATACTTATGGAGTTCTATAATCATATAAAACAAACCAAACGAAAACACTGTGCATGCAGACATAAATACAATTGCCCCCATCTGTTGTGTTGCAATGCTAAGAATTATATTAGCAATTAACTGCCCCAATCCCGCTGCAATAGCTGCTACTTTTACACCACCAGTTTCTTTCGATGATTTTGATTTTTTTCTTGGTTCCTGAAGTTTTTCAATATGATTTTTATAAAAATGATACAAAGCGAAACTATACAAACCAAATGAAAGAATAAAATAGATGGGAGTTTGTAATTGTAACACTTCATAGGCAAGTTTTTGCGTTATAACCAATAATCCGACTGAACATATGGTGCCATATACTCCTCGAAATAGAGTGTATTGTAATTGTCGTTTCCGAGGATTGATAGCAATCCATATCGCCCACAAATTTAAAAAAACAACTGGAGGAGTTACTATATATACATAGAGTAATTGAAAAGGATTCGCGAATGCAGGCAAAAGAACAAACACGTCTGCCCCCAAAAGGACAAGAACAATTACGTGGACTCTTATTTCATTTACAGGATAAAGAGCCATATAATGTGCAAAAGCTTTCTTATTAAAATTTAGACTTTTTTTCATGTTAATTAAACCACCCCGCTACTGTTGACCAAGTTTTTTTCATTTCCCCTTTAATACATAATGAGTAAAATATGAATCGGTTAATTTTACTAAACATATTATGAGATTTTGTCGCGAATTTTCAAACATCAAATCTTTCTATTGAATATTAGCATATAATCAATTCTAATCATGAAACATTCTACCTTTTATAATGATTTTGGATAAGTTATAAATAGTCTCTACCTATTAATATTGTATAATTCAATAAATTTGTTAAGACTGTCTTCTAATCTCTTAATTGTGTTTGGATACTTTTTTGAATAATCCTCACACATTTTTTTTAAATAATGATAAAGTGTTTGATAATCAATTATTACCTCATCACCACTGTATAATGCAAATTCTACACCTTCAAATGAATCTCCATTGGCAATATCATACTCATCCAAATCTCCTGGAAAAGTACATGCGCCATATTCCTCTCCAAATCCTACTCCTTCACAAACTGAATTGATTACCTTTAAAAATCTTTCATCATCTACCATATTAAACACTGCTTGTATAGGGAAATGAGTTAAATCTAGTAAATCCTCATCTTTTAATCTAAATTCTCTTTGCATACATATCTCTCCTCGTATATCTTTAATTTATTCTGGAAAAAAAGAAGAAATTTCTCCATCTTTATGGTATCCTCTCCAAGTTATCTCTTTACTGTCAACACCTGTCCATTCTCTTGAAAGAACTCCATCACTAGTTTTTAATTTAGCGTCATTAGCTGCTTCAATTCCACGGTTAATAAATTCCTTATCACTTATAATTTTAGGATCATAAATGGTTTTTGTGAATACTTTATTTCCATACTCTCCTGTAGGAGTGCCATCCATATTTAACTTAGGCATATTGTATTCTACTGTTTTTACACCTGGAATTTTTGAAGGTGATTCACTGACTATTTTTAATATTGTTTTTAAAGAACTCTTCACTGTTGTGTGCTCCACCAATACCTCTCCTTCTTGGAACAGAGGGGTCTATATTTTTAATATGATTTTCTAATTTAGGAGTCGCTTTAAACTTTCAAGTGATTTAATGGTGAATGTTTTTGATACTTTTTACCTATTATGGACATTAAAAAAGCTTATGCAGGTTATACATAAGCTTTTTTACTCATGATTAGATATTTTTCAAATGCTACACCTTAATGCAAGTCTTAAAAAGATTAAATATAATAGTCAGGATTTTCATCCATTTTAATTAAAAATTCTTCTAAAGAATCCGCTATTTTCTCATCTTCAGAGTAAGTAGGACATTGACCTAATTCATTTTCCTCTTTAAATTTAATTATTAAAAAGTTAAGTTCTGTTACTTCAAAAAACACTAATGAATCATCATCTAGGTTTGGATTATATTCATAAATATCTTGCCTTAAACGGAAATCTGCAACTGAAATCGGGTCCATAAATCTGTTGAAAAACGTTCTTGTATCAGACTTAAAAAAAACACAATCTATTTCTTGATAAAAGCGTTTCAGTTCTTTTGGAAGTTCCATTTGTAATAAGCTTTCTGCCTCATCTATCTCATCTTGATATATAGGATAGAAAATAGGTTTTTGTTTAGAACGGACACTTCTGTCTGCTACAACATATTCTTTCAAAAAATTAAACATAATTTTTACTACCCCCTATTAAAGAAGGGTTATTTTTAACGCTTCCTCAAGCATTGTATTAAAATCATTATATGTGTTCATTACCGTACCTGATGGTTTATCAAGTTCTAGATAAGTACCGTCTGATAAGTTTTTGTAAAACCACGCAATATTTGAATCCCCAAAGAAAAGATACTCTTTTTGAAATTCATTTTCATACCAAATCTCATTCGTGTCTATAAAGCCGCAAATATGTTCATCTTTTTTTGTTTCTAGTAAAGAAGAATCAACTCCGTAAAGTACCAGTCCATCAAAGTCTAAACCATTTACAGTTTTAAGAAACTCTTCGTATTCCCTCGGTAAATCAACATTAAATTTCTCTTTTACATGTTCTCTTAATCTTTGAACTTCAGTATCCGTTGCGGGTGTATTCAGCTTATAATTAACACTTTTCAATATATCTCCAATTTCCAAAATCATATTTTTCCACATATAAAAACCTCTTTCTAAATTTATTCCCCTTTAGGGTAGATATTGTATTTTGGTATAGGCCAGCTTATGTCTACACTATCTCCAGGTTGTAAGCCTTTAGTTAATGTACGTTGTGTATTAGTTATAGCTTTATGATATGGGTGATTTTGTATTAAAGTTAAATTTTCAAATGCATTTGTCCCTCCATCATCTAATGGAAGATTATGATGTACTTGCCACCCTATTGGAGGCTTTCCTCTTTTCATCAATTCTATATCCCCATCTGATATACCAGCATTCTTAAGTTCAGCAAGCTTAGCAGGGTCATTAACTAAGGATTTAAGAAAATCTTTTCTCACACTCCTATCAAATTCCTTTCGAAGTTGTTCAGCTTCTTCTCGAGTTCTCTTAGAGTAAGTAATTTCATCAACTTTAACATCTTTAAGAATCACATCTTCTCCATTAACACTCATACTAATGGTGCCTTACATTTCACATAGTACATATTAATTACTATAAAAACTTCTTCTTAACTTTGGGTTAATATTAAAAAGACTTATGCGTAATTCACATAAGTCTTACTTTTGTTACTCATAATTAATTATTCGTCCTCGTCTTCAAACTCATATAAGCTATCAAGTAATTCTGCAAAAGATGAGCAAACAGGATAGATGGATTCTTCCATTTCTTCTTCCTCATGGTCCCAAAATACGACTGTTGGTGACTGAGGATTATTTCGGTAATCAAAGCATAGAAGGTTACCAAACGGGTCTCTAGCAAAAGGATATACTTTATCTACCAATCTATCTTTTATACTATTATATGTTTGCAGCATAGAAATTTTTCTCTCAGAGTCTAAGGTTAAAAGATTATTAAGTGAATCTTCATCCTGATTAGGAATATTGAATGTATCTGGAGTAGGATAGCCACCATCATATTTCTTTACACACTCAATAAAATCATTAGGAAATTTAATACCAAAGTACTGTTCTAATTGTTCAATTTGTTCATCTGTAACTTTTTTCTCACTTACATTAATCCATGTAATGTTGTTCATAATTATAAACCTCCCTATTTATCACTATCTTTTCCCCAAATTTTATATCCACCTGTATGACCAGTATCGTGATGTATCTGATAATCTACAAGTTGCATTCGACCAGGTTCCTGATGATGATGCCATGTATAATTTTCTGGTGTTTTCCCTATTCTAAATAGTTCAATCTCTTCTTTCGTGAATTTTGAAGCTAATTTAGGGTCTTCCATTATTTGTTTGTATAGGTCCTTATTGCATCTTCTAAAATGTGTTGTTCTAGTTTTTTTGAAGTCTGTCTCTTTTAAGGTTACCTCGCCCTTAGATTTAAAAATAGGAAATCCATCAGCATCATAAGGTATACCTGTAACTGGATGTTTATCTCCTGCTAATTCACCCATTCTTAACCTGATTGTTTTTGGACCATTCGGGCCTTCATAGGTATAATTAGCTGCTTTTTGTAAATATTGCTGTGTTCCACCTGCAAATGCAAAATCACTTTCAAATTTCCCTGTGTAATTATTAAATACGTTTAGTGTGTTTCTATATGTAGTAGAATTAGTTACTCTGGACATACCTTTTGTTAGATTTGCAGTAGTTGCTACCTTCGATACTTTACTTAATCCTTTATCACCAATAAGTCCTAATCCAACTTGTGTTAAAGCATAACTTCCCCATTTAGCACGACTTTCAGCATCTCCATTTATTACATCATTAATAAATGAATCTGACAATACATTATACATCGTACTGAGGGTATCAATAGGGTGCAAAGCAGCGTTCCCCATGTTTTCCCACGTTTCCCAATCTCCTAAAGCTTTTATTCCGTCTATTGTATCGCTAACTGCTTGTCCCGTACCATCTACAATACCGTCCCAAATTTTTTCACCAGTAGATTTTTCAGGTAGCTTACCACACATTTCACCTTCTTCAATTGAATTGGCAGCTTGTCGTGCCCTCTCTTCTGTAATCGCTTGAATTGAAGTTGTCCATTCCATATTCAACCCTTGCATACTAAATGTACCACTTGCAGGACTAAACCCTTTCCCACTTTGAACTTCCGCAAGACCTGCAGCAATACTAGCTGCTAATTGAAGTGCTGTACTATAATTATTACTAGAGGTCTGATTAAATTGATACAAATGATCCAGCTTTTCTTGTAGTTTTTTCCTCATCACAGTAAAAAGATTCGCCATAGCGTCCATACCTGGGGTTGGCATAGCTTGATTGACAGCTTCCATACTTGCTTTCATTCGGTCAATTTCTCGAATTTGTTCTAATATTTCTTGTTCAATTACATCTGTGGAAGCGACTTGTGATTGAAATTGACTTGGAAAAGCATCGTTCTGGCGAATTAACTCTTCACACAGATAAATGATTCCTTGCGCTAAAGGACGAAAGGTTTGTACAAAAAATGATTTTGCACTGCTATAAGTTTGTCCTTGTAGAACAGTATCAATTGCAAAGGCATCAATTGACTGAATGACTTGTTCCATACCTTGAATAGTAGCGTTACATACAGCATTCATACTTTGAGTTTGGCCTTGTACTTCTCCTAAATATATATTTAAGCTCATGCATTGACCTCCCTCGCTAATTGTTGTTGTTGATAGGAAAGGTCGTTTTCTAAATCACTAAGGTTTCGTCTTTCTTTAAGCAACGTTTCTTTTTGGTTTTCTAATTCAAATGTGACTTTTCGTTCAATATGTTGTGCCTCTTGATATGTATTCATAAAAAACTGAGACATTTCTCTATCACCATGCCAAGTTCCTAAAATTCGATCAAACAAACGATGGTTTCGACCTCTCCATTCATAAAAATCTGCTTCCGCTTGCTCCTGAATGTGAATCGCGGATTGATTTCGGTCTTGTTCTTCAAATACACTTCTTAACTTTTGATTTACTTGATTGATTTGTTTTTCAATATCTTGACTCATTATATTCCTCCTACTATTTTACCTTTACGTAGGTTGTCACATTAGCGAAAAGTGTTGTGAAGTTCGTTATCCATTCTCTCAAACTCTTGGGCTACTGAATGAATATTATCGACCGCTTGTTGAAAGGCAGTGGAAAATTGTTTCGTAAAATCTAACATTTGTTGATTCGCTTCTTGTGCTTTGGAATTAACAGATAGTGTTGTACGCGTCGCCTTTGTTATAGAACGATTTGTTGCACTTTGGATTATATTCGAAGCTGTTCTCATCTGCGTAGCAATTTGTTGTGCCGTTTGAAAATTACTTTGAAATTGTCCCATCACTCAAATCCTTTCTCTAATTTTCAGAACATGCCAAAGAAATCCCAATCAATATATGAAAATTCCCTATCAATATCACTCTTTTTAAACGTGTGTCCAGCTAAGTTGGGCATGCAATCAAATGAGCCATACACTATAAGCTGTATGGCTCATTTGAAATGCTTGTTATATAGAGTATGACAATTTTTATTTCAAACCGAAATTACGTGATAATTCTTCATCATGAGAAGCAACAGCTTCTGCAGTTTTATTCAGCTGCATATTAATTTCTTGTAATAGCTGTGCAAAGTTTTGTACTTTTGGCTTTAATTCATTGAACTGTTGATCAAAACCTTCGAAAGCACGACCTTCCCATTCTCCTCTTAATTCATTTTGCAAGTTTTGTAGTTGACTTAAAATGTCCTCAATTTGATTTGCACCTTGTCCATATCGAGCCGCTTTCGATTTAAGCTCCTCTGGTGACATACGAATTTGTCCAGCCATTTTCATTTCCCCTTTAATACATAATGAGCAAAATATATATTGGTTAATTTTACTAAATATATTATAATGTATTATTTTGAACTTTTAAACAATTTATCTTTCTATTGAATATTAGAATGTTAATATTCTACTTTTTCTTGCTTTACAAGATTTTATGCAAAAAAGACCACCAAAATGAACTGACCCCATAAAGTTAGACAGGTCGTTTCATTAGGCAGCCTTTAGGGCATGAGTTCGATATTGTACCGGACTCATGCCTTTTAGTTTTTCCTTAATTCTTTTGTGATTATAATAATCGATATATTTTTCAAATTCTTGTTTAAAGTGTTCTATGCTTTCAAAATCTTTTAGATAAAGAAATTCAGATTTCATAATAACAAAGAAACTTTCAATAACCGCATTATCGTAACAGTTCCCTTTACGAGATATACTTTGCGTAATCTTGCGTTCCTTTAGGGCGTGACGATACTTCTTCATTTGATAATGCCAGCCTTGATCAGAGTGAATAAGGAGTTCGTCTTCTTCTGTCAATTGTTGAAAAGACTTCTCCAACATCTTCGATACAAGTGAATAGGTTGGTCTTGAATCAATTGTATAAGCGATTATCTCTCCATTAAATAGATCTAACATCGGTGATAAGTAGAGCTTCTCGCCACATAATTTAAATTCTGTTATGTCTGTAACCCATTTTTCGTTCGGCTTTTCAGCTTTAAAATTACGTTCTAAAATATTTGGCGCAATCTTACCTACTTGTCCTTTATACGAGCGATATTTTTTCATACGAACTAGACTCTTTAAACCTAACTCTTTCATAATTCGTTGAACTTTTTTATGGTTGATTTTGTGTCCTTCGTTCATTAACTCATCGCGAATACGGCGATATCCATAACGACCTTGGTGTTCATCGTAAATGTTTTGAATTAAGGATCTTTAGCTCTTTATCTTTATCTTTATCTGGTCGATTAGAATTCTGTATCCAGTAATAATATGTACTTCGTGGGAGTTCTGCTAATTTTAAAAGTGCCTGCACCGGAAATGCTTTCCTTAGTTCATAGATTACTTGCGCCTTATCTTGTTTGGTGATTTTTCCTTGTTTTGAACTAAGACATTCAACTTTTTTAAATAAGCATTCTCCATACGCAAACGCTCCAATTCAGCTTGTAATGTTTCTACTGACTCTTCTGTTTGTGTTTGTTTCTTAATTGATTTTTGATTGTCCTTAGTCATAGATTGACGCCCCTTTTTCTTCGATTTAAGGGCGTCTACTCCTTTTTGATGTAGCTGAATACGCCATTTTCTAATAAGTCCAGGTGAAGAAATATTAAAAATGACTGCCGTTTCGTTTGGAGACGTCCCATTTTCGAACATATAATTTAGTACGTCTAGTTTATACTGTGCAGAATACGTTGTATAGCCTTTTTCAAAGGCCCGGATTCCATGATATTCAAATTGTTTTATCCACATGCGAACCACTTCGTGATTCGCTCCCAATGATTTCGCAATATCTTTTATACTCTCACTTCCATCTTGATAATGTATTACTGCATTCATTTTGTCTTCTGAAGTAAATTTAGTCATAAAAAAACTACACCTCCAATTGTTAGACTGTGTCTAACAATTGGGGTGCAGTTTTTTTATTGTTTCTTGCAAGTGAATTATTTATATTCCTGTCTATATAATTTAAACGAATAAATAGCTCCAATAAAAAATACAAAAGCTTCAAATAATATAAAGATTTGACGGAAATTCTCAATATCTTTACCAACTAAAGAAATAAATATAGCATTCATTAGAATTTGAGTAGTAAACATACGAGAAGTAATTTTTAAATAAATAGCATTTGTGCTTTCATCTGGTTTACCAATTTTTTTGTAAATAATAATAAGTGCAATTACTGAACCCAAAAATAGAAGTGCTGTAATTCCTACAACGATATTGAAATTGCCTGTACTTTCTAACATCCATTTATTTAATAGATCAATCATTATTATCTTCCTTTCCTACATAAGAGAATATTTCGTCCTTCTTTTTCACTATAATAAAAAAAGAAAAAGGAAAATATCGAACTTTCTTACAAACATTCGTGTATTCTTACAGTTTTGTCATTTTGTAAATGTATTCATCGCCTTGCCTTTCACTATTTTCTTTGGAAAACATAGTGAATTACGAGAAAGAGCGCTACAAGATCAACTTCCAAGGAGTAGTGCACTAAAACTCTTAATTAATGCAATTAGTTTGTTTTAAAGTAGTAAGTGGACACAATACTTCTTAGTTGTAGAAAGTATCGAGATCCCTGTGCCAATTCCAGCGTTTGCTGCAGCTCTATTAATTGGTTTAGGAATAATCCCGCTTTGTTCTTAATTTAAGGAACTCCAAACAGCCCTACCTTTCAATTGATAAACCCTCAAGTGTATGAATGCTTGGAGGTTTCTTATAAAAAAAAGACGCCATAAGGCGCCCCCACAATTGGGTAGATAAGACTTTAGTTTTCCAATCTAAAGAAGTTTTGTATCAGCTCTTTGAGAGTATATCATAATATTCGGTTCATTTATTATGTATTTTTACATACCTATAAAAATCCCTCTATTTTCCACTTAATAAAATGAATTACCAATATTAATAAGATTCAAATAAACATTTCTACAAATTCAAAACATTTACAAAATAAGAAAAGTGATATATTTAAGGTGCAAGTTATAAAAAATATTAAGGGGGATTTATTATGTTCAAGAAATTAGTAGTTGGAGCATTAGCAACTGGTATTAGCTTAATTGTTAGTGCATTTGGAACACCGTTTAATAATAGGATGCAGGTGTTAGCCATGTTACATAGTAAATTCGTTGAAGATTCGGTTCTGGTGCAAAAATGTTAGTTGGAAACATAGAATAGCAATTTTCTCTTCATTTCTATCTTATGAAGCTAAGCCAAACAATTTAGGAATAAATTCTTTCTGATTTTGGACAGACTTGTCCGGTAAAACAAGTTGCCCGTTTTTTATCATATGCATAGATTCGACACCACTCAATATAGAGATTGCTGTTTTAAATGACTTGAATCTCTACAGGATAGGCAGGGTTCTTATCTACTGTTATCACACGAGGTTTAGAAACATGCGAAAAAGCCAAGGCTTTCTTGAAAAAGCGCTTGACTGCTGGTTTATCTCTTGATTTACTTAGATAAAAATCAATTGTATTACCCTCTGAATCAACTGCACAATATAACTATATCCATTGACCTTTTACTTTTCTTTCAACTTAGGTCTTATATCTTTCTGTAACGTTTGTGAGGGATTTAAGTGTCAATTCTTTGTACGATAAATTTCAATGTTAAAATCCGCTTTTTTCTTTTTTCTTTTCTTCAGACCCTCTTATTGATTCTTCTAAACACTTCAATAATACATCTTCACTTTTGCATCGAATAGCTTCATAAATTTTAGGTCCAATGTTCTCAGGCAATTGCCTAACTGCAACATAGAATCCACTAAACAACATTTCTAATTCACTTGCTGTAAACTCATACTTCTTTAACTCGCCTTCCGATTTGCGTACAGATTCATTCACCAGAGCATTCTGTGTTATATCTAACAAACATATTAAATAATCGTATAAACTTGCATTTTCTTATATATATTCAATAACTTGCAAACGTTCATTAGGAAATCTTCTCAACGCTTCCATTTTTATCTGTCTATAACTCGGAGTGTGCTCATGAATATCTGTTAAAAACTCTTCAGTGCTCATAACTCTTCCCCCTACATACTCATGTTATATATTTTAACATGTATAACTCGTCAGAAATAGAAACATTTATTTAGAATGCTAACGGATAACCATTTTTAATTTAATCCCATAGATGAGGTCTTTTTAAACCTAAAGCCCTCATATCTCTTAATAATTGCCCTGTATGTACGGCTTCATGATACGCCATTCTCATTAACATATCTCCAAGGTTTCTAGTATATCCTACATCTGAGCGATCTATTTTTATATTTTCAAGATCTTCCTCATTTAATCCCATTATAAAATCTAAGAAATTTTTTCGATAAGGTTTTGCAAAATCAACCTCATCTTGAATGGTTGAAAAATCGCGTGTATTGAAAGGATTTGGTTCATCATCGCTATAGGGCAAACTTTTTCTAGTCTTTAAAATTTCAAGATATAAATATTCAGCTTCTAAAACATGCCGTACTTGTTCTAATATAGTCATTGAAGATGAATCAACCCTATGAAATAAAACCTCACTGGGAATAGAACTCCATAAATTTAAACTTCTCCGGCGTACTTCATTAGAATTCATAATTATTAGTTCAATTTTGTTCATAAAATAACTCCCTTTACACTTAACTAATTACAATGCTGTATCATTTTGAATCTTATCTAATCTTTTTCTATCAAATAAACCAAGACTTACACCTACGATTGATGATACTATCGCGAAAGCACCTGCAACTAAGAAGATTGACAAAACATTTATTGACTCAGCCAAAAAGCCAGCTATCATAGCACTAAAAGGTAAAGCTAAAAATGCTACCATTCTAGTAGAACTGATAACTCTTCCGAGCAACTTGCTAGGTACAGTCTCTTGTCGCAATGTAAACCAATTAATAGCTAATAAAGTAACTGATCCTTTAATAAAAATTTGACAGAATACTAAAATTACTAAGCTGAATTGAGAGAAGTACAGGAGCATCTGGGCAAGTCCTATAACAATCCCTGAATAAATAATAACATTTCCTCTTGGAATATGTTTAAATTTACTTGCAAAATAAACAGCCAAAATTGGTCCAATTGCCTGTAATGAAAAAATTAATCCAATATTTATAGGACTCAAGCCTAGATAATCTTTCAAGTAATACATAAAAAGAGATTCTACAGCTCCAAATCCTATATTGATACCAAAAATAACTAGAGAACCAACTAAGATAATTTTCGTTCCAAAGACATATCTTAGTCCTTCAACAATAGGTTTTACTAATTCAGGGCGTTTCTTCTCTTCTTCAGCAAAATCTCTAAATTTTAAAAATAAAAATATTGTTCCTGATAAAAAGAAGGCCACACTTGTTATTAATAAAACATTCGAATTCCCAAAAAGCGCTATTGCAATCCCCGCTACGGCGGGTCCCAAGAATGTAATAATCGTTTCGCTTAGTCTAAAGAATGAGTTACCTTGAATAAGATCCTCTTTAGATAAGATTTCAGGAACTGCAGATTCAAAACTAGGATGATGAAAAGCTGCTAAAGCAGATAAGGTAAAAGCGGCAATATATATAACTATTATGCTGTTATAACCACTTAAAAAAAGTATAGGAACTACGAGTACAAAAAGCGCTGAAGCATAGTCTCCTATTATCATTATCTTCTTTTTAGACATTTGGTCTGCTAATGCCCCACCTATTAAACTAAAAATAACTTGGGCTCCAAGCTCTAATGCTAGTACGAAGGCCATTTTACTTGGAGAATGGGTTAAATCATAAACAATTAATGGAATTGCTATAGTGAAGAACCACATTCCTAATTTACTTATTGTCATCCCAGAAAAAAGTATTACATAATTCTTATTAAAAAAAACTTTAGGTAGCATATCAAATCACTTCACTTCACTTTTAACTACTTGACCACAGAGAGGACAATCTAACATTTTTTCCCACGAAGAAACAGTATTAGTTTCTAGGGTTAAAAAGTCCACTTCCATAACTTTCCCTAAAGAAATAGGTTGTGCAATCTGCGTTAAAATTTTTAATGCTTCATTAACAATTGTTCCAGCTACAATAGCTACGTTTGGACTTATAGCAGCATTGTTTCTAGTAAACTCCATGTTATTCATAGCTTCTAATTGCTCGTCTTGTTTATCGTTTAATTGTCTTGCATAATTAATGTGACATTGTACACAACCTGTCTTAGAAGGAATCATAGAAAAGAATCTACCACGAGTATTTAATACTCCACCATAAACCATTGGCAGATTACATTTAACCACACCTTCGTTTACCCAGTTTGCAATATGTAATGTTGGCTTATCTGCAACACATATCACAAGCTCAGTTCCTTCAATATGTTCAATCACATCTTGAGGTGACTCTATTTTCTTATTTATAATTTGAAGATCCACATTAGGGTTGAATTGGGATATTCGCTTTTTAGCCATTTCAACCTTACTATTCCCTATATCTGATTCCGAATAAAGCAACTGTCTATTAAAATTACTTAATTCAATATTATCAAAGTCCAGAGCTTTTATATTATGAAATCCTAATGCTGCCAAATGATACAGTACTTGTGTTCCAAGTCCTCCTACACCAAGAAGTGCAATAGGCGTTTCTAAAATCTTTTCTTGAATTTTATATTTATCTTCTCCGAATTTCGTGAATAGTGAAAAATAATTTATATTCGCTTTATATCTTTCTAAGATGTAATCATTGAGTTCTGGTACAATTGAATTATCTTCTAAATAACCTTCATTTCCTAAAACTTTTATAGCCTCAATAATTTCATTTGAACTAATATCAGGAAATTCTTTTTGTACTTCTTGAACGATGTTTGGAATGTTTCTCTGGCCATCTAATTTATTTATTAGAAATGAGATGCTACCAGTAGGGTCTGGAATTATACCTGCTAAACCTTCTTCTTCACCAATTTGAATTTCTTTATTTAGGAAAAAATAAGGGATAGTTTCTTTAAATTTTGGTTTCATTT
The DNA here is from genome assembly GCF_022663675.1 of Bacillus cereus group sp. BfR-BA-01355. NCBI lineage: Bacteria > Bacillati > Bacillota > Bacilli > Caryophanales > Bacillaceae > Bacillus > Bacillus cereus group sp. BfR-BA-01355. The sequence continues at coordinate 6,966 of NZ_JAKUFY010000101.1, read as the reverse complement.
TATAACATCTCCTTAATTAATTGATTAATTAAAAAATTAAGAAGAACCGGAAATCCGGTTCTTCTTAATGACTTAACCTGGTACATTAGTAAGTGCATTAGCAGCAACTACTTTTTTAGAAGCTTTTTTTACTTTAACGATCATATGTAATCACCTCCTACATTTGATAAATCTAGCATAACACACAAAAAAGAGAAATTACATAATAGTCTGATAGTTTCAGGTTGAGAAACTTTTTTTTGAAAATTATAGAAATAACTATTTTTAGTAGTTTATTCACCTGTAAAAAATCAATCCATAAGCAAGTTTAAGTCTTGATAGGTTAAGTTTCCATTTGAATGTAATAATTTCCCCTGTTTAAAGGTGCTGCTTATCTTATCAAGGTTTGTTAGAATATTCCTAAAAGCTGAAGATCCAAGACTCACTCTCTCAATTTTTAATGTCTTTATGTTTTGCATGGAATTTAAGTTTTCACTTTGAAGCAAATTTATAGGTAACTCTATATTTTCTCTAAGTACTTTTATTGTCTCAATATCCTTAACTCCAGGAATAAAAATACAATCTGCTCCGGATTTTTTATATTCTTCTGCACGAACGATTACATCCTTAATACGATCTTTTAAATCGCCAATATCTAGCCAAAAACTATCAATTCTTGCATTTATGAAAAGATGAGGCGAATAAGCTTTAATAAAGTCTAAAATGACCTTTTGCTCATTAATTTCTCTTAAATACGTACCTCTCCCATCCTCTATATTTATACCTACCACTTCAAATTTTTCTAACTCATTTAATATTTTTCGTAAATCAAAAATATTAGCGGCATATCCTCCTTCAATATCAGCTGAAACAGGAAGTTTGGTATTTTTCGAGATATTACTAATGGAATTTAACATTAACTCTAAAGGAATCTTCTCGCCATCTGGATAACCTAAGGTTGCTGCGATACCAGCACTAGTAGTCCCAATCGCTTGAAAATCGTTTCTCTCAAAAATCTTAGCACTTGATGCATCCCATGCATTTGGAAGCATTAATGGATTGTTTTGATCATGTAACGTTCGAAATAACTTAATTTTCTCTTTAAATTCCAATTTAAACACCCTTTAGTAAATTATTTTTTTAGTTTTACACTTGACTTTTTTTGCACCTACTAGTTATGTTGTTTTACATAACGGATTAAATTAGATCTTGCAGAAAGGATAGGTGTGAGTATATGAAAATCGCGATAGTAGGTTTAGGACCAAGAGGTATATCAGTATTTGAAAGAATAGTCTCTAATATTTTATCTGAATTAAAATCAGAATCTTATGAATTTTTTTTGATTGATCCACATCCTCCAGGAGGAGCTGTATGGAGAACAGACCAGTCACCTCAACTTTTAATGAATACAGTGGCTTCGCAAATCACTTTATTTACTGATGATAGCGTCCAGTGTCGGGGTCCTATCGTTAATGGGCCTAGTCTATTAGAATGGGCAAATGAATTAAGGGATAAAATTGACACTTTAGATATGCCCACCGTTATTACAGAAGAAATTTATTCCTTAGAACCTAACTCTTACCCTACAAGAGCTCTATACGGCTATTATCTTAAAGATTCATTTAATACTATTCTTGAAGAATTACCCTCAAATATTAAGATTAACTTAATTCAAGACACATTAATTAATCTCTATCCGAACAATGAAGATTATACTTTATTTCTTAATAAGTCTTTAACACCAATTAAAGCTGAAAAGGTTATCTTTACAACTGGGCACTCAGATCAGAAATTAACTTCAGCTGAAGAACATTTCTTTGAGTTTGCTAATAGTAACAACCTAAATTACTTCCCACCATCCAATCCAGCAGATGTTAATTTAGATTCAATAGAACCTAAAACTCCCGTAATAATAAGGGGATTAGGCCTTAATTTTTTTGATTACATGTCACTTTTAACAAGTGGGAGAGATGGAAAGTTTGAAGAAATTAATGACAAATTAAATTACATTCCCTCTGGTAAAGAACCTTTATTAATTGCAGGTTCTAGGCGAGGCTTACCTTATCACTCTAGGGGACAAAATCAAAAAGGTTCTTCAGAAAGACATATCCCACTATTTCTAAAAAATGAAGTTATCGAGCAGTTAAAACATAAAAATAACCTAAGCTTTAAAAAAGAGATATGGCCTTTCGTAAAATTGGAAGTTGAAAGTATCTATTATACAACTTTAATTCGCAATCTCTATGGAATAGAAAAATCTTGTCAGTTCCTTTACGAGTTTGTTAATTGTGCCATAGAATACCATAAGGATCTTTTAATCAACTTTGGAGTAAAATCAGAACTATTTTTTGATTGGCACAAAATTAGTTGTCCTTATGGTGATAAAAAATTTAATTCAATAACAGACTTTCATAATTGGTTAGATACTTACTTACATAATGATATTAACGAAGCAAACCTGGGTAATAAAAACAGTCCACTAAAAGCCGCATTAGATGTTTTAAGGGATATCCGAAACGAAATAAGAATACTTGTTGATCATGGAGGAATAAATGCTGAATCTTATAAAGAAGAGTTACGCAATTGGTATACACCTTTAAACGCATTTCTTTCAATTGGCCCTCCTGTTCAAAGAATCAAAGAATTGAGGGCATTAATAAGAGCCGGAATTTTAGTTTTAGTTGGACCTGAAGCAACTGTAGCTACTTCACCTATAAATAAAGATTTTAAAATTAGCTCTAACCGTGTTAAGGATTCGATATTTCATGCAAAGAACCTAATTGATGCTAGACTACCCTCAGTTAATATAAATCAAAGTAAAAATATTTTAATCTCAAATATGTTAAAAGCAGGTCTAGCCTCAGAATTTAAGATTGCAACGAACAATAATTATATTTTTGAAAGTGGAGGTTTAGCAGTGACTCCCCCCCCAAATAGATTAATAGATAAAAACGGTAAAGTTAATCCTAATTTATACTCCTTTGGAATTCCAACAGAAGGCGTTCATTGGGTAACTGCTGCGGGAGCGCGACCAGGGGTTAATTCTGTAACACTCCTTGAATCCGATTCAATTGCAAGAGATGTTCTAGGCTGCAATATTACAATTAATAATGTGTATAAGCAGACCATTAGCTGAGGAATTATTCCTCAGCTAATGGTCTTAAATTGGTTTTATGTATAACTCAACCACTTGTTATAAACATCATCAACAAACTTTTCACTCAACCCTGTGTATGATTCTGGATTAGTAAGGGAATTTATCTCTTCATCGCTAAAATACTTCTTAATTTCATTGTCTTCTAATAAAATATCTTTTAAATCTTTGTCTTCTTCAAAAGCTCTCATTGTTAATTCGTACAATAAATCATGGGCAGTAGTTCTACCAATTATCTTCCCCAATTCTAACATTACGTTCTCAGATACTATTAAACCTTTGGTAAGAAAAAGATTCTTTTTCATTTGTTCTTCATTTACTATTAAGTTTGTTAAGACATTTTTAAGTTGTTCTAATGCGCCGCTTAAAGTTATGCAAATTTCCGAAATATAAGACCATTCAGATTGCCAAAATGTAACATCTCTTTCGTGTTTCTGAATCATACTGTCAATAGCTAAAGTTGATTTTCTATTGACTATTTTAGTTAATCCCACAATATAAGAGCAAGTCATAGGATTTCTTTTATGCGGCATAGTGCTACTTCCTACTTTACCAGAATGGTACCCCTCTTCTACTTCTCTAATCTCTGTTCCTTGAAGGCTTATTATTTCTTCTGCAACTTTAGCTGTAGTTGCTCCAATCATATTTAAAATCATGCTAAATTCTGCAAATCGGTCTCTAGACGTGTGCCAAGATACTAAGGGTTCAATTAGGTTTAAATTTTTTACATACTCTTTTCTAACAGCTAACCCTTGCGCTCCTAATGAAGCTAAAGTACCAACTGCACCTCCCAGTTGCCCCACTAAATATCGGTCTGCACCTTGTTGTAACCTTTCTAAGTGACGACCAAGTTCATCTGACCATATAGATATCTTATATCCAAAAGTAATCGGTAAGGCATGCTGACCTAACGTTCTGCCTGGCATTACTGTTGACTTATATTGCTGGCTTAATCTCAAACATATCTTTAATATTTCTTGAGTTTGATTATAAATAAGTTCATGAGCACCTTTAATTTGCAGGGTAAGTCCCGTGTCAATTATATCTTGTGTTGTTGCTCCCCAATGAATGTACTTACGTGATTCTTCATCACATAAACTCTCGAACTCATGTAGGAATGCTACAAAGGGGTGTCCAGTTTTTTTCATTCCTTCTCTAATCTTATTAAAATCAAGTTTATTTTGGTCAGCTGCATTTGCAATATTAGTCGCTGCATTTTGAGGTATAATACCTAATTTAGCTTCAGCTTTTGCTAAGGCAACTTCTGAATTAAGCCACAATTGTATTAAATTCTCGTCTGAAAAATTTGTTCTCATTTGTTTTGTACCAAACTGGTCCTTAAAGATTTCAGAATCAATTGGTGTCGAATTCATTAGTATCACCTTTCTTTTTCATTAATTTAAGATAAAATATCTACTATTGATATTAGCATATTAATGTAAGTAATTTGTCTTAAAATTGATTTTATATATTTTTGAAACCTAAAATGAAAAGGAATACGGGAACAAAAGAACAAAAAAACACAACAGATAAAAGATTCTTTTCGTAACAAACGAAGGGATCTTTTATCTGTTGTAAGAACCATGGGTTCCCAAGAATCCTTCACCTATCATTTATTCATTTCCTGTTCCCAATTATCAACTTAAATATCCGCTACTCCCTGTTCCAATGGCTACACATCTCCTTTTGTTACTGTAGCTTGTTCATATAACGTGTTTAACGATGTTATTCCCCATAAAGAAAAAGATAATCCACTTAAAATTGTAATCTCGATGACAGTTTTCCCCTTACCTTATATAACGTAGAAAGCTGAAAAAGTACTTGTTATATTGTTATTATTCCTTCATACTCGTCTCTACATAGTCTAAATTCAATTCATTAAATTCTTCTAATGTATCTAACGCTCTAACGTATTCTATGGGGGTATTTCTTTCTTTGTTGGATAATAGCTTGTTGTATTTTCCCATCTGTTTGCAATTTTTCGACAGCAATGTCTCATACGATATGAAAAACTCTACTAGGGTGTCTTTTACCCAATATTCAAAAGGTTACATGTGTTTGCTGACTAAAAATTATTTCCTTATAAAGGATAGAATCACAATAATTATGCATATAATTCCGCCTAAAAGCTTGTCCTATTTCAGTGATTTTTTCTAAAAAATTTTGCGTATTTTTTTAACTGTGTTCCTTTAAAATTTCTCATTTCTCATGAGTCTGTTCAGTTTTTTAAAGTGTAACTTTGTTTAAAAAGCTTTGCAACAGAATTACTACCAGTAACACTCGTCATATAATTAATAATTTGTTGTATATATTCACTATTAATAATAGGCCATTGAATACCTAATAATTTTAGTGTTTTTTGAGTTTCAGTCGAATCAAGATTTATTGGTTTATAACAATTATCTTTTGGTTCTTCAAATGTCATGAGGTTTTGAATATCTTCCTGTTTCTTTTTATCTTTAGAAAGTTCTAAAATAAATTGTTGATACTCTGTTTCAGAAATTACCTTAATTGGATATCCCATTGAATTTAGTAATTTTACAAGTACATTTAAATTTAACGTAAGATGATTGTATATATGATTTACGCAATTTTTGCTATTTTCATGTATTTCATTTGAAGTTACAAACCCTGTGATAATTTTGCTGCAATAATCTACAGGTGTAAACTCAACTTCACTTGATAATAATACATCTGTCACGATACCATATTGTAATATAAATTTTAATTTGCTCATAAATGCATTTTCGGTGAAGTTATATTGATGTTGTCCATCAATATATCTATTTGTAAGATTTCCTACTCTATAAATAGTAGCATCTGTTCCCGTTAATATTGCCTTGAATATTTCATATTCCGCCAAAAATTTACTTTTCACATACACATTATCTTTGTAATTTTGTTTTACATAAAAATCGCTTTCTTTAAATATTGTTTCCGTTTCATTTAATACAAATTGTCCGGCTACACCAGTTGTAGATATATGATGTAAATCCTTAGTATCACCAACAAATGCAAGAAGTTCTTTTACCGCCTGGACATTTGCTCTTTCAAATTCACTATACTCGCCAAAATGTTTTGTTAAAGCTGCAGCATGAATAACAGTTGATATTTGTTGATGAAGCTCCTTATATAATTCGTTTTCTAATCCCATATTTTGTTTAGCTAAATCACCTTGTACAATAAAGATACGTTGATTTACTAAAGATTGATAGCTTACAAATTTATTTTTAAAATAAAATTTTAACATGTGTAATAAACGATTATTTGCCTCTTGTTTATTTTCCCCACGAACTAAACAATATATCTTACATTCTGTAGTATCCAATAGTTGTTCTAGTAGGTGAATACCTAAGAATCCTGTAGCACCTGTTAAAAGTATTTTGCTATTATTACTAAATTCGTGTCTTTTTGTTTTCTTTAGCTTCTTTGGAGGAGTTGTCAATTTAATATCTAATGTATCTGAATGTGAATTTACTTTATATCCATATTGAATTTTTTTAGCTATATTATTAATTGTTTTTAATTCAAAGTAATCTTTAATAGTTACATTCCAACCTTCAGAAAATGTTTTTACTAAAGTACTCATAATTTTTAAAGAGTGCCCACCTAGATCAAAAAAATTATCATTTATCCCAATGACAGAGGAGTCAATCCCTAATACCTCTGACCAAATTTCTACCATTTTTTGCTCTACTCTATTCCGAGGTGCTATATATCCCTCGTTCGTTTGTATAATAGAGGCCCATGCAGGTAAAGCATCTTTATCTACCTTCCCATTAACAGTTAATGGCAATGATTCTATCTTGATAAAATGAGCCGGGACCATATAA
>NZ_JAKUFY010000100.1:0-20687 GCF_022663675.1 Bacillus cereus group sp. BfR-BA-01355 | reverse complement strand
GGTGGATGGAGCTTCTGACCTTGAGGCGCTCTTTGCCTCTCGGGAAGAAGTGAAGCCGCCGAACATTCTAGCCACTGTAGCTGGATTCCATTAGAAAGCGAAAGTGGCTCGTTCAGAATGTGAGACGGATGGAGCTTCTGACCTTGAGGCGCTCTTTGCCTCTCGGGAAGAAGTGAAGCCGCCGAACATTCTAGCCACTGTAGCTGGATTCCATTAGAAAGCGAAAGTGGCTCGCTCTCAAGCCACTAATAAAAAAAGAAAAAGCCTCGCTTTTCATCAAAGCGAAGCCATCCTTTTCTTACTTACGCTTTTTCTTTTTCTTCTTGAATCCTGGTACGTTTTCGAAGAATCCTTTTTTCTTCTTGCCATTACCATCTTTTTTCCCTGGCTGACTAGCAGACGTGGATGCTGTTGCTGATGCGGATCCTCTTCCTGTGCTTTTACCTTTGCCACCACGGTCAAACTTTCTACCTGTGCCACGTTCACCGCCGCGCTCATTACTGCGCTCGCTACGTCCACCGCGTTTCTTTCTGCCTGTTCTTGGCTGCTCGATAACGACTGGACGATCTTTGAACTTACGACGAGGTGTACCTTTCATGCCAACGATTTCAAAGTCGATTGCACGCTCGTCTTTATTTACGTTAATAACACGAATTGTAATTTCGTCACCGATGCGGAATACGTTTCCTGTACGCTCTCCGATCATAGCGAAATGCTGCTCGTCATAACGGTAGTAATCATCCGTTAAGTAGCTAACGTGTACAAGACCTTCAATTGTATTTGGAAGCTCTACGAATAAACCGAAGTTTGTTACAGAGCTAATCATACCGTCATACTCTTCACCGATCTTATCAACCATATACTCTGCTTTTTTCATCTCATCTGTTTCACGCTCGGCTTCAACAGCACGGCGTTCCATATTAGAAGAGTGCTCTGCAATCTCAGGTAATTTTTCACGCCATTTTGCTTGCGTTTCATTGTCGACTTTACCATTAATAATGTATTCACGAATTAATCTATGAACAATTGTATCTGGGTAACGACGAATTGGTGATGTGAAATGTGTGTAGAACTCAGTTGATAAACCGAAATGCCCTAAACTATCCGCATCGTAACGAGCTTGCTTCATAGAACGAAGCATAACCGTTGAAATAACTACTTCTTCAGGCTGTCCTTGAACCATTTCAAGAATTTGTTGCAGCGCACGAGGGTGTACTTCATTCGCACGTCCTTTTACCGCATATCCGAAGTTCGTTACAAACTCGAAGAAACGCTCAAGCTTATCTTCTTTCGGATCTTCATGGACACGGTACATAAACGGTACGTTCATCCAGTGGAAGTGCTCTGCTACTGTTTCATTCGCAACAAGCATAAATTCTTCAATTAACTTCTCTGATACAGAACGATCGCGCATAACAACATCAGTCGGTTTTCCTTCTTCATCTACTAATACTTTCGCTTCTTTAAAGTCAAAGTCAATTGCACCACGGCGCATACGTTTTTCACGTAGAATTTGTGCCAATTGACCCATCTCTTTAAACATCGGTACTAATGGCTCATAACGCTTAATTAACTCTTCGTCCTCATCTTCTAAAATGCTTCTTACGTCAGCATACGTCATACGCTCTGTCGTTTTAATCACACTTTGGAAAATCTCGTGTTTAACAACATCACCTAAGTTGTTGATTTCCATTTCACAAGATAATGTCAGACGGTCTACTTTCGGATTTAATGAGCAAATACCGTTAGATAGACGATGTGGAATCATCGGAATTACACGGTCAACAAGATACACACTCGTCGCTCTTTCCGCTGCTTCTACATCAATTGGAGAACCTTCTTGAACGTAATGACTTACATCCGCAATGTGAACGCCAAGCTTGTAGTTACCGTTCTCAAGCTTCGTTACTGTAACAGCATCATCTAAGTCTTTCGCGTCTGCACCATCAATCGTTACGATCATTTGATCACGTAAATCACGACGATCCTTTAAATCTTCTTCTGAAATCGTTTCTGGTACACTGTTTGCATGCTCCATCACTTCTTCAGGGAATGCTAAAGGTAAATGATGTTTATGAATGACAGATAAAATATCTACTCCTGGATCATTTTTATGACCTAGAATTTGAATAACTTCACCTTCTGCGCTTAAACGGTTTTCTGGATAGCTCGTAATTTTCACAACTACTTTATGACCTTCTACAGCACCCATTGATGCACTTTTCAAGATAAAGATATCACTCGTCCAGCGCTTATTGTCAGGTATAACAAATCCAAAGTTTTTCGATTCTGTATATGTACCAACAAGTTCTTTCGTTCCACGCTCTAAAATGCGTACAATTGAACCTTCTTGACGTGAACCGCTCGATTGAGAACTAAGGCGTGCTAATACTGTATCGCCATGAAGTGCACCGTTTAATTCTGTAGGAGGGATGAAAAGGTCATCGTCTCCAGTTTTCTTCTCTTCTGGCACAACGAAAGCAAAGCCACGTGCATGTCCAATTAACTTACCTCGTACTAAATTCATCTTTTCAGGAAGACCGTATCGATTACTACGTGTACGAATAACAAGTCCCTTCTCTTCCATCATTACAAGTGCTTTTACAAAATCTTTAAAGCCCTCAGAACCTTCAATTCCAAATGCCTCTTCTAACTCTTGTATCGTTAGCGGTTTATACGCTTCTTCTCTCATAAATAATAACAACTTATCAATATGTTCTTGTGTGATTTCTTCCAAGCAAAAATACCTCCTTTAAAACCTTATATTATTTAGTGTATCCGAAAGATAGGGGATGTATAAAGTGAAACTTCAATACTCCTCTTATGATTTTTACAGTTTTCACAAAAAATTCCTTATGAAAAAAAGAGGCAACTAGATCTTACCAATCTAGTTGCTCCAAGAAGTTATATACATCCTCATGTAGCTCGTCACGTTGTTTATCAAGTGTAATGACATGCGTAGAGTCTTCATACCATTTAATGTCTTTTAACGTAGATTCTACACCGTTATAAATAATGTTAGCACTATCTGTATTAATCATTTCGTCATGACGTGCTTGTACAACAAATGTTGGTGCATAAATCATATCCACATTGTTACGTACGTCAGCAATTAATTGTTGTAATGCTTTTAATGTATTCATCGGTGTCTTTTGGAATTCCAGCATTTCTTGTTCGATTTGCTCTGGTGACTTTTGCTCACGCTTTTTATATTCGCGGGCATATGCCAATATACCTTGGTACATCGTTTCTTCGCTCTTAATATACATCGGTGCACACATTGGTACTACACCTAAAACCGGTACTGTATAACCTAATTTTAAAGAAAATACGCCGCCAAGTGACAATCCAACAACAGCAATTTTCTCAAAACCTTTATCTTTTAAAAGCTGATATGCCTCCGTTACATCTTGCCACCAATCTTCAGGACCTGTATGAACAAGCTCTTCTGGTGGTACACCGTGCCCTTTATAAATTGGCGCATGACAAGTGTAGCCTTTCTTCTCTAAGAAACGCCCTAACATACGTACATCAGCTGAGTTCCCTGTGAATCCATGTAGTAATAAAACAGCGCGGTCTCCACCCTCAAATGTAAATGGTTTCGGAGATGCTAATTTCATCATGTACTTCTCCTCTTTCTCTTCTGTAATCTAGTCGTATTCTTTCTATATCTAGTGTACCATATTTATATTTCTATAATCTAATTAGAAACATCTTTCAAATGGCAAAACAAAAAAGAAGAACCATTAGTACATCTTACTAACGCTTCTTCTTTCAATTCTATAAGTTTAAGTACGTAACAGCAATTGTTAATATAAAGAACAATACAGCTAAAACAATTGTGATACGGTTTAATACTGCTTCAATTCCACGTGCTTTTTGCTTACCAAATAATTGCTCTGCACCGCCTGAAATTGCACCTGAAAGGCCTGAGCTATTACTAGACTGCATAAGTACCATAACAATCATTAAAATCGATACAGTAATAAGTAAAACGGATAATAACGTATGCACTTGGCGTACCTCCTACAAAGATTCAGTTATTGTAACTGTAGCATAAATCCTATAGAAAAGCGAGAGCTATAGAGTCGCTCCCGCTTTTCTTCCATTACATAAACATCATTGCAAATAACGGTCCAAGTAAACATGTCAAAATTGCTGTTAATGTCATTGTTACCGATCCAATAACACCTTCATGTTCGTTATTTTTCATCGCTCTCATAACGCCCATAATATGAGAAGCACATCCAAATCCGATACCTTTACCAACTGAGTTTGTAACACGGCTCCATTTTAATAAGAGAGGTCCTGTAATCGTTCCAGTAATACCTGCGATAACAACGAAAGCTGCTGTTAAGGAAGGTACACCACCAACTTGTTCAGAAACGCTCATCGCAACTGGCATTGTCACCGATTTTGGTAAAGACGATAAGATTAAGCTTTTATCTGTTCCCATAAGTGAAGCAATGGCAAAATCACTAGCGATTGCAACTGTTGTACCTACTAATACCCCGCCGGCAATCGGTACAACATACTTTTGCAGAACATGACGTTGTTTATAAAGAGGTATTGCAAATGCTACAACACCGGGTCCAAGTAGCTTTGCAATCCAGCCACCACCACTTTCCATATAATGTTGATATGGTATATCAAGCACGATAAATAGGAAAGCCATTAATCCTGTTGCTACAAGCATTGGAATGGTGAATGGTGTTGGAAATAATTTATAGATTTTTTTAGATAATTGATATAATAGCACCGTAAAAAGAACCCAACCGATTCCGATTAATATTTGGCTCATCGCGACTCTCTTTCCTTCCTATTCGCAAGATATTGTCCTGTATGTCCTGCGACAATAATAATTAAAAATGTACTCGCTACAACTGTAATGAAAAGAGAAATTCCTTTACTCATAAAAAAAGCACCGTAATTCATTAAGCCAAGCGTTGGCGGAATTAATAAAAACGGCATAATAGCAACGAGTGTTTCTGCTCCTAAATCGAACCATTTCACTGGAAGAACTTTTAGGCTAAGTAAAACAAGTAAGAGGAACATCCCAATCAAACTTCCTGGAATTGGAATATTTAGCATTTCTTGCACCCAAGTTCCAACCATATAAAACACGTAAAGAGCAGCAATTTGGACAAGAATCTTTGTAAATTTCATGTTCATCATCCCTCATGTTTATACGATCTTCTGTTAATATCTTTATCATAGTATAAATTGTAAAAAGCTGCAATTTATCAACTTGACAGCAAAAACAGCCTGTGTTATACGCTTACAACCTTGATATGACTGCATTTCCAAACGAAAATTACGTCAAAAACCTTGACCTAATATAAAAAGTTTTTATTTTCTGAATTTATAAGACTATTATTTCAATAAAATAATCTTTTTATCCTTAAGCTTACATATATATAAAGTGAAACTTTAATCCATGAGGATTCCCACATCCATACTGATTGTTAGCCCTCATCAAGCGGGTTTGTAAGGGATAAACAAGATAGGTGGTGAACATATGCCAAAAAAAGTTCTCATTTTTTGTGATCCTGGGATTGATGATACGATGGCTCTCCTCTTAGCTTTCTTTATTGATGAAATAGAAATTATCGGTATTGTTGCTGATTACGGCAATGTCCCGAAAAAAATGGCCGTACAAAATGCTCATTTTTTTAATAACGAAACAAAGAATAGAAATATCAAGATATTCGGTGGTTCAGAACGTCCTCTTACTGGTGCCCCACCTGCGTTTTTTACGGATGTACATGGGAAACAGGGGCTCGGGCCAATTATTCCAAAGGTAAATGTGACTAACGGAGAAATGGAGAATTTTTTTGAAGTTATTCCTCTTATTGAGCAGTATAAAGATGAATTAATCATTGTAAGTTTAGGAAGACTTACCTCCCTAGCAATTTTATTCATCGTATGTAAACAGTTAATGAAGCAAGTTAAATCTTACTACGTAATGGGCGGTGCCTTTTTACACCCTGGTAATGTTACCCCTATTTCCGAAGCAAACTTTTATGGCGATCCTACTGCTGCTAATATAGTCCTCCAATCTACAGCTAACATGTACATATACCCATTAAACGTCACCCAATATTCCGTCATTACACCCGAGATGGCGGAGTATATTGAAACAAAAGGAAAAGCCCCACTTGTCAAACCTTTATTCGATCATTATTACTACGGATATTATAAAGACGCCCTACCACATTTAAAGGGTAGCCCCTTCCATGACACAATGCCAATACTCGCTTTACTTGATAACTCTATGTTTACCTATCACAAATCACCTATCGTTGTCATGACAGAATCTTATGCGCAGGGGGCAAGCATTGGAGAATTTCGCTCTTTAGGAGAATCTAAGCCATTTATTGATTGGCCGAGTCATCAAATCGCAATTGATTTTGATTATAACCGCTTCTTCAAACATTTCATGTCACTTATGACGGGCGAACAATTTTAGCATAAAAAAACAGACCGTGATTTCTCACGGTCTGTCGTTATTTTCTACAATTATCGTTTGATGTTATAGAAAGATTTGATACCATCGTAAACAGCGATTTCGCCTAGTTCGTCTTCGATGCGTAATAATTGGTTGTACTTAGCAATACGGTCAGTACGGCTCATAGAACCAGTTTTGATTTGGCCAGCGTTAGTTGCAACTGCGATGTCAGCAATTGTAGCATCTTCAGTTTCACCAGAACGGTGAGATACAACTGCTGTGTAACCAGCACGTTTAGCCATTTCGATAGCTTCGAAAGTCTCAGTTAAAGTACCGATTTGGTTAACTTTAATTAAGATTGAGTTAGAGATACCTTTTTCGATACCTTCAGCAAGTTTTTGAGTGTTAGTTACGAATAAATCGTCACCAACTAATTGTACTTTATCACCGATACGCTCAGTTAATAATTTGTGACCATCCCAGTCGTTTTCGTCTAAACCATCTTCGATAGAGATGATTGGGAAGTCTTTGCAAAGCTCTTCGTAGAAATCAACCATTTCTGCAGAAGTTAAGCCAGTACGGCCTTCGCCTGCAAGGTCATATTTACCAGTTTCTTTGTTGTAGAACTCAGAAGAAGCAACGTCCATTCCTAAGAATACGTTCTCGCCAGCTTTGTAACCAGCTTTTTCGATAGCTTCGATGATTACTTCTAAAGCTTCACGGTTAGAACCAAGGTTTGGAGCGAATCCACCTTCGTCACCTACTGCAGTGTTAAGACCTTTGTCATGTAATACAGCTTTAAGTGCATGGAATACTTCAGCACCCATACGGATTGATTCTTTGAATGTTGGAGCACCAACTGGTAAGATCATGAACTCTTGGAAGTCAACGTTGTTATCAGCGTGAGAACCACCGTTGATGATGTTCATCATTGGAGTTGGTAATTGTTTTGCATTGAATCCACCAAGGTAACGGTATAATGGAAGACCTACGAAGTCAGCTGCTGCGTGAGCTACTGCCATAGATACACCAAGGATAGCGTTAGCGCCTAGTTTACCTTTGTTTGGAGTGCCGTCTAATTCGATCATAGCACGGTCGATACCAGCTTGGTCAGTTACATCGAAACCAGCGATTTCTGGAGCGATAATTTCGTTAACGTTGTTTACTGCGTTAACAACACCTTTACCAAGGTAACGAGATTTGTCACCGTCACGTAATTCTACTGCTTCGTGCTCACCAGTAGATGCACCACTTGGTACGATAGCGCGTCCGAAAGCACCGCTTTCTGTGTAAACTTCTACTTCTACAGTTGGGTTACCACGAGAGTCAAGGACTTCGCGAGCATAAACATCAATAATTGTTGACATAATAAATTCTCTCCTTTTTATATAAGCAAATTATTTAATAATTGTTTTACCTGTCATTTCTTTCGGTTGTTCCACATTTAAAAGTGTAAGCATTGTTGGAGCGATATCTCCTAAAATACCACCTTCACGAAGCTCTACATCATTTTTTGTAACGATGAAAGGAACCGGGTTAGTTGTATGAGCTGTCATCGGCTCGCCATCAGCAGTTAACTCCTGATCGGCATTACCATGGTCAGCAGTAATAAGTGCTACACCATCTTTTGCAAGAATCGCTTCTACAACTTTTCCTAAACATTCGTCAGTTGCTTCTACTGCTTTAATTGTTGGTTCCATCATCCCAGAATGGCCAACCATATCACAGTTTGCAAAGTTAAGAATGATAACATCATGTTTATCATTTTCGATTTCATTTACTAAAGCGTCCGTTACTTCGTAAATGCTCATTTCAGGTTTCAAGTCATACGTTGCAACCTTCGGTGAGTTAATTAAGATACGCTCTTCTCCTGGGAATTCAGCCTCACGACCACCGCTAAAGAAGAATGTAACGTGCGGATACTTTTCGGTTTCCGCGATGCGAAGTTGCTTTAATCCCGCTTGCGCAACAACTTCACCTAAAGTGTTATCAAGGTTCATTGGCTTGAATGCCACGTAACCATTCACAGTTTCACTGAAGTGTGTCATACATACGAATTCTGGAATGTGAGGTACTTTTTCACCACGATCGAACTCACGGAAGTCTTCGTTTGTAAATACACGAGCAATTTGAATTGCACGGTCTGGACGGAAGTTATAGAAGATAACTGCATCATCATCATTGATTGTTGCAACTGGCGTGTTATCTTCGTTAACAATTACAGACGGCAATACGAATTCATCATAGATACCGTTCGCATAAGAGTCTTCTACACACTCTTCTGCTGATTTATAAGTAGGGCCTTCACCATTCACCATAGCACTGTAACATTTTTCTACGCGATCCCAACGCTTGTCACGGTCCATGGAGTAATAACGACCAGAGATAGTCGCGAATTGTCCTACTCCTGTTTCTTTAATTACTTCATTTGCTGCATCGATATAACCTTTTGCTGTTTGTGGTCCAACATCGCGGCCGTCTAAGAACGCATGGATATAAACTTTCTCCACACCTTCTTTTGCTGCTAAGCGAAGAAGAGCAAACATATGGTTCATGTGACTGTGCACACCACCATCAGAAAGTAAACCGAATAAATGAAGAGCAGTACCTTTTTCTTTTACGCTTTTAATTGCATTTTGGAATGTTTCGTTCTGATCGAACTCACCTTCACGAATTGCAACGTTTACGCGTGTTAAGCTTTGATATACTATGCGGCCAGCACCAATATTTAAGTGACCAACCTCAGAGTTACCCATTTGACCTTCTGGAAGACCTACTTCCTCACCACAAGCTGTAAGCGTTGTATGAGGGAATTTGTTCCAGTAACCATCAAAATTAGGTTTCTTAGCTTGTGCTACAGCATTCCCGTGAGTTTCTTCACGAAGTCCGAAACCGTCAAGGATGATTAAAGCTGTTGGCTTTCTCATTTTACCGCCCCCAGAAGACCTAAGAACGAAGCAGGCTCTAAGCTAGCACCGCCAACTAAAGCGCCGTCGATGTCAGATTGTGCCATATACTCTTTAATGTTTTCTGGTTTTACGCTACCGCCGTATTGAATACGAACAGCTTCTGCAGCTTCTGGAGAAACAGCTTCTGCAACAACTTTACGGATGTGCGCACATACTTCATTTGCATCTGCAGAAGAAGAAGATTTACCTGTACCGATAGCCCAGATAGGCTCATAAGCGATAACAGTTGCTTTAACTTGCTCTTCTGTTAAACCTGCAAGTGCTTTTGTCACTTGACCTGCTACTAGATCAAATGTTTTTCCGCTTTCGCGCTCTTCTAAAGTCTCACCACAACATACGATTGGTGTTAAACCATGTTCAAATGCTGCTAGAGTCTTTTTGTTTACTGATTCGTCTGTTTCAGCAAACATTTCACGACGCTCAGAGTGGCCAAGTACTACGTAGCCTACTTTTAAGTCGCTAAGTGCTACTGGGCTAATTTCGCCAGTGAATGCACCATTTTTTTCGAAGTGCATGTTTTGTGCACCTACTTGTAAATCAGTTCCTTCAGTTGCTGCTACAAGGCGCTCTAAGAATAGAGCTGGAGAGCAAACTACTGCATCAACAGCTGAAGCTGCTGGGATTTGACCTTTAACTTCCTCTACGAAGCTAACTGCTTCAGATAGAGTTTTATTCATTTTCCAGTTACCTGCGATAATTGGTTTACGCATGCTTTGCACCGTCCTTTTTCTTTGGCTGCTACTTATTTGTCGTTAAGACAAACTACACCTGGAAGCTCTTTACCTTCCATGAATTCTAATGACGCACCGCCGCCAGTAGAAATGTGGCTCATTTTATCAGCCATACCGAATTTTTCAACAGCTGCTGCAGAGTCACCACCGCCGATAACAGAGTATGTATCTTCTGCATCTGCTAATGCTTGTCCTACTGCTTTTGTACCTTCTGCGAATGGAGTCATTTCGAATACACCCATTGGTCCATTCCATACAACAAGCTTAGAGTTTTTAATTACATCTGCATAAATTTCACGTGTTTTAGGACCAATGTCTACGCCTTCCCAGTTAGAAGGGATAGAGTCGATACCAACGATTTGAGTTGTTGCAGTTTCAGAGAATTCCTCAGTGATTACAACATCAACTGGCATGTAGAAGTTTACGCCTTTTTCTTTTGCAAGTTGCATAAATTCTTTAGCTAGTTCAATCTTGTCGTCTTCACATAGAGATAGACCAATTTCATGACCTAAAGCTTTAACGAACGTGTAAGCAAGTCCGCCACCGATGATTAAGTTATCTACTTTGTCTAATAGATGACGAATTACACCGATTTTATCTTTTACTTTCGCACCACCAATAATAGCTGTAAATGGACGTTCTGGGTTAGAAAGTGCTTTACCTAATACATCTAACTCTTTTTCCATTAATAGACCAGATACTGCTGGTAGGTAGTCTGCGATACCTGCTGTAGAAGCGTGAGCACGGTGAGCTGCACCGAATGCATCGTTTACGAAGATGTCAGCAAGTGCTGCAAATTCTTTCGCAAGTTCTGCATCGTTCTTTTCTTCGCCCGCATAGAAACGTACGTTTTCAAGAACTAATACGTCGCCTTCGTTCATTGCTGCAACCATTTCTTGTGCAACTGGTCCGAATGCTTCGTCTGCTTTTTTAACATCTTTACCAAGAAGCTCGCCTAAACGTGCTGCTACTGGAGTAAGACGTAATTCTTCTACCGCTTGACCTTTTGGACGGCCTAAGTGGCTTGCTAAAATAACTTTCGCACCTTGCTCTACTAAATATTGAATTGTAGGAAGAGCTGCACGGATACGAGTTTCATCTGTAATTTTGCCTTCTTTCATAGGTACGTTGAAATCAACGCGGCAAAATACACGCTTACCTTTTAAATCTACGTCACGAATTGATTTTTTGTTCATTGGATTTCCCTCCGACTACTAGTTAGGATTGACAAAACCCATTCAAAAGCTTAACACATTTGCTTTTAAAACGAAAGAAGAGAGAGAGGGAACAAACCCTCTCCCTCGTTTTGTCATTGATTGCTTATATAATTAAGAATTAAAGACCTTTAGAAGTCATGTAAGCTGCTAAGTCTACTACGCGGTTAGAGTAACCAGTTTCGTTATCGTACCAAGAAAGTACTTTAACCATGTTACCTTCCATTACCATTGTAGATAATGCATCGATTGTAGAAGAAGCTGTACATCCGTTATAGTCGATAGATACTAATGGCTCTTCGCTGTATCCAAGGATACCTTTTAATTCGCCTTCAGCTGCTGCTTTGAATGCTGCGTTTACATCTTCAACTGTTACTTCTTTGTCAAGTTCAACAACTAAGTCAACAAGAGAAACGTTAGCAGTTGGAACACGTACAGCGCCACCGTTTAATTTACCTTTAAGTTCTGGTAATACTAATGCTACAGCTTTAGCTGCACCAGTAGATGTTGGGATCATGTTTTCAGCTGCTGCACGAGCACGACGTAAATCTTTGTGTGGTAAGTCTAAGATTTGTTGGTCGTTAGTGTAAGAGTGAATTGTTGTCATCATTCCGCGTTTTACGCCGAATTTTTCGTTTAATACTTTAGCGAATGGAGCTAGACAGTTTGTAGTACAAGAAGCGTTAGATACTACGTTGTGGTTAGCTGCATCGTATTGTTCGTGGTTAACACCCATAACTACAGTGATATCTTCGTCAGAAGCTGGAGCTGAGATGATAACTTTCTTAACTGATCCACCTAAGTGTTTTTCAGCGTCTGATTTTTTAGTGAAACGGCCAGTAGATTCTACTACTACTTCTACTCCGTAGTCGCTCCATGGTAATTGAGCTGGGTCACGCTCAGCGATAACTTTAATTTCTTTACCGTTAACAACGATGCTGTTTTCGTTAGCAGATACTTCTGCATTTAAAGTTCCGTGAACTGTGTCATATTTTAAAAGGTGAGCTAATGTTTTAGCATCTGTTAAGTCGTTGATTGCTACTACTTCTACCTCAGAGTTGTTAAGAGCTGCGCGGAATACGTTACGTCCGATACGTCCAAATCCATTAATACCAATTTTAGTCATTTGAATTTCCTCCTTGGGGGATTATATTAAAGGGTAAAACCCTTTGTTAACTGTTTTGCTGCACCTTCATCTGTAATTAGAATTGAAGTGTGCCCTTGTTTAATTACAGCCTGTATTGCTTTTGCCTTTGAAGAACCTCCAGCGACTGCAACAACGTGAGATACATTTTGTAAATCCTCTAATTGCATACCAACTGTTCTTACTTTATGAACAACATTTCCTTCTTCATTAAAGTAGTAACCGAAAGCTTCACCAACTGCTTCGCTTGCTTGAATCTTTAACCAATCTGCTTCCGAAGTACTTCTGCGACGTGCCATTGTTAACGCATCACCTATTCCATGAATGACGATATTGGAAGATCGAATCAACTCAAGAACTTCTTTCACGGAAGGCTCTGTCACAATAGACGCATATGCTTCGCTACTAACATGGTCTGGAACATACAATAAGCGATAATTACTCATCGTATTTTGCGCCATCTTGGCACAAATGGTATTGGCTTCTAATTCAACACCTTCTCCGATTCCACCACGTGCTGGGACAAATAGCATATGTAAATCTTTACAATCAAGTTGCATCATGTCCGCAGCAGCAGCTAGCGTAGTTCCTCCAGCCACAGCAACGATATTATTCGCTGTCAGACGGTCTTTTATACAAGTCACACAAGCACGGCCCATCTCCAGTTTGACCCAAGGTGATTCATCACTATCACCAGGGACAACGAAAACTTCATCCAAGTCTAATGTTTCCTTAAGTTGCTTTTCTAAAACCTTTAACCCGGAAATTTCTTTCATAAAGTCTTCCAAAGCAAGAACTAAAGCTGTTCCTTCTTCTGTCAAAGTCATTCCAGAAGAAGCGACGTGAACTAAGTTTTGTTCTTTCAAAACTTGAACTTCACTTCGCAATACTCGTTCTGTCATACCGAGGCTTGCTGATAAGTTTCTTCTTCCAATCGGCTGCATGAGCCTAATGTATTGAAGAATTTGCATTCTCGTTTGCATAACAGGTAGCAGATCAGGTAATAATTTTTTTGTGTTCTGAATCCATGAGCGCATATCTTTTCTCCTCACTACATTGGTTCATTTTTCCTCGGTGGTCACTTTACGTCCCGTAGTGACATTTTGTGTCCCACATAGGTTAAAAAAATAATCCCTGCTACGTGTATTATTGTAACAGGAGATAGAAACTTATTCAACTCTTAACTGCATTCTTTATATAGTTTATTATGACACCTTTGTGAATGTTACCATATTCTACTTGTTTTCCGTCTATTTCTACAACCGGAATCATTAAATGATATTTTTCTAAAAGGTCATTATCTTCATATATATCTATTTCCTCGATTTGAAAAGAATATTCACATTGTACTTCCTGCAAAACTTGTTTCGCCTGCACGCAAAGACCACAATTCTTTTTTGTATACAGCACAACTTTCATCTTCTTCACCTATCCGATTGTTTTTCGCAATGACGAAGCTGGGATATGCATTTGTTCTCTATACTTCGCCACCGTTCTTCGAGAAATAACAATTTCATGCTCTTCTTCTAATAATTTTGAAATCTTTTGATCTGAGAGTGGCTTTTTCTTATTCTCTGCTTCCACAAGCGTTTGAATAAACTGTTTCACTCGCTTCGTTGAAACTGCCTCATCCTCTGTCGTCGAAACTGCATTACTAAAGAACGATTTCATCTCAAATAAACCGTGTGGCGTTTGCACATACTTATTTCTTGTTGCACGACTAATCGTAGACTCATGCACACTTAGCTCTTCCGCCACCTCTTTTAAAGCGAGCGGCTTCAAATACGCTGGACCTTCCCAAAAGAAATCACGTTGTTTTTCCATAATAATCGTCATCACTTGCAGAAGTGTTTGTTTTCTCTGTTTCAAACTGCGCATAATCCATTGCACATGCTGATACTTTTCTGAAACGTAAGATGCTACTTCACTTTCACTATTATTAAGAAGCGCACTGTACTCAGAGTGAATTTCAATTCTCGGCATATTTCTCTCATTCATCTGTAAAACGAGGCGATCGCCTTCTTTTTTCACTGCCATGTCAGGCACAATATACAGTGGTTTATCCGAAGAATACGCAAGGCCCGGTTTCGGCTGCAATGATGTAATACAGTTCACCGCCGATTGTAATTCTTCATTACTACACTTCAGCACATGAACGAGCTTTCGCCAATCCTTCTTCACGAAATAAGCAAAGTGCTCCTCTACAATATCTTCCGCTAATCCATCCCTTCTTTGTAAGCGCTTCAATTGCAAGGTTAAACATTCCTGAATATTACGCGCTCCTACCCCTGCTGGCTCAAGTGATTGAACAATCTCTACAGAGCGATCGACTACATGAATATGCGCAGAAAGGAGATCTGCTAATTCTTCATTCGTTTCTTGTAAATACCCATTTCCATCCATGTTCATAATAATGAAAGAAGCTATTTTTCGCTCTTCTTCTTCTATTTTATAATACTGTATTTGATTTAATAAATGTTGCTGAATCGTTGTAGAATCCACACTGTAGATTTCCATCTGATTCTCGACTTGTTTGCTGGTACTTTTACTGTTGTTAGAGCTCTTCTTCTTCTCCCTCTCAAAACCACCTAACTCAATAAGGGGATTCTCTAACGATTGCTCATACAAAAACTCCGATAATTCTTGTACATTATACTGAAGCATTGTAATCGCTTGCCTTAACTCTTGTGTCATTGCCAAACGTAAGCTTTGTTCTTGTAAAAGACTTGCCTTCAAACTAATCTCCCCCTTGTTTCTATTGTACAATAAGTTTGGTAAAAGGAGAATCCTCACGCAGACGCCCATTCCAAAATATTATTAATTTATATGTATTAATGATATTTACAACTTACAACCGAAATTTGAATAATATTGAAAGAAAATAATAAGTTATAAAAATTATTATCAAGTACTAATAGTAAATCTTATTATCAGATATAACAAGAGGGAAATAAAAAAAGTCCTAACCTACAAAACGTAAGTTAGGACTTTTTGACGCGCCCAGAGGGATTCGAACCCCCGACAGACGTGGTACCGGAAACCACCGCTCTATCCGACTGAGCTATGGGCGCATGATTATAGAAAACACTTCATTTTCTTCTCATAATAATAGCAATAAAATCCATCTAAATCAATAAAAATATCCCCGTAATACCTTATACATCTTAGCTAAAAGCATATAAAATCTATTCAACCCCTAAATTTTCCAATCATAAATTCATCCCAACTCACAAATTATAATCTTTGAATTGATATTCCAAAGGGGGCTTCATTCAATGACTGTAATTACGAAACTAAAGCAAACTGTTTCTGGATTAAAAAGTGCACAAGCTAGCTTAGAGGGATTCGCTCTTGATACGGATAACCAACAAGCTAAGCAACTTTTCCAAACAGCTGCGCAGCAAACACAAACGATTATCGATTCTTTAAACCCACGCGTTGAAGAAGTCCAACAAGAAGAACCACAATACTCACAGCAATAACAAATCAGTCTTGCTGTGAAATAGAAAAAGGATGATATGCAGTCATCCTTTTTCTATCACATTACATATTGCAATAGAAATGGAATGATAATTATGCGAAAACTCGGTCTCATAACCGCATTATTTGCACTTCTATTTAGCTCTTTTACTGGATGTGATAATAGTCCTTTAGATAAAAAAGTGAAAGAAGAAGCAAAACGAACGGAGAAAGAAAAAGGTCCAAAGTTAACAAAGACGAGTACGGAATCCTTTAATCAATCTATATCACAAGGAGCGAAGAAAAGAGCTCTCGCTATGGATGAAATTATAAAAAGCACAGCAGTGAATTCAAATTTAGATCTCTACATAGCAGTTACACCTGAGCATCACGAAAGGTTTGGATTAAAACCTCTTCGTAAAAAGCTTCAAAAGCAGCTAAGTGATGAGCATCCTACTTTCGATGTTCGTGTCAGTACAGATAAAAAAATCTTTATGTTACTCGAAAAACTCGAAAGAAAAATTAAGGAAAAAGAAGTATCTAAAGATGAAATTAATAAACAATTAAAATTCATTGGTAAAAAAATGGAGTCTAACACTTAACGCTTTTTAAAAGAAAAGGAAGGATTGCAATGTCTAGTAAAGATAAAAACTTAACCCCTGTACAACAGGAGTATAAAAAATTCGAACAAGAACGCGAACCGAAACGACCTGTCTTAAAAAATTGTATAAAAGCCTTTTTCGTCGGTGGTTTTATTTGCTTCATCGGTCAACTCATTTCTACTTTTTATATCACATATTTTGATTTCACTGAACGCTCAGCAGGAAATCCGACAGTCGCAACTCTTATTTTCATTTCTATGTTACTAACTGGATTTGGTATATACGATCGTTTTGGACAGTTTGCTGGTGCTGGTACAGCTGTACCTGTTACTGGATTTGGTAACTCTGTTATTGCCGCATGTATTGAGCATCGAACGGAAGGATTTGTCCTTGGCGTTGGCGGCAATATGTTTAAACTAGCGGGTTCTGTTATTTTATTTGGTGTATTTTCGGCTTTTGTCATCGCACTTATTAAAACGATTCTCGTTCAATGGGGAGGGCTATAAATGTTACAAGGACACCGAACGTGGGTATTTGAAAACAAACCAGTCATTATCTCAACAGGGGTTGTCGGTGGACCATTTGAAGCAAAGGGAAACATCCCAGAAGACTTCGATATCCTTCATGAAGATTTATGGCTCGGGCAAGATTCCTATGAAAAAGCACATAAAATTTTATTCGAAGAAGCTTGTAGTCGCGCTACTGAAAAAGCAGAACTTCGTAAAGATGATATTCAATTTGTACTCGCAGGAGATTTAATTAATCAAATTACCCCTACAAGCTTTGCTTGCCGCACATTGGGCACTCCTTATCTCGGATTATTCGGAGCTTGTTCTACTTCTATGGAAGGTTTAGCACTTGGGGCAAGTATCGTAAATGCAAAAGGTGCAAAATATTTATTAACTGGAGCTTCAAGCCATAATACTGCTGTAGAAAAACAATTCCGCTACCCTACCGAATACGGTGGACAAAAGCCGCCTACTGCACAGTGGACAGTAACCGGAGCAGGAGCCGCTATTTTAAGCGATACTGGACACGGTCCAAGGGTAACCTCTGCAACAATCGGACGAGTGGTTGATATGGGATTAACGGATCCGTTTAATATGGGAGGCGCAATGGCCCCAGCTGCAGTTGATACAATTGAAGCCCATTTACGTGAACGCCAAATTGATGCCTCTTACTACGATTTAATCGTAACAGGCGATCTCGGACATGTAGGACGCGAAATTGCTTATGACTTACTACATAAACACGGAACGAAAGTAACGAGCGAACAATTTCAAGATTGCGGAATTATCATTTATAGAGAAGGACAACCTGTCATAGCTGGTGCTAGCGGGCCTGGATGTTCCGCAACAGTCGTGTACGGTCATTTATTAAACCGAATGAAAAGAGGAGAGTTCAAAAAAATACTTGTCGTTGCGACAGGCGCTTTACTATCTCCACTTACATTCCAACAAGAAGAAACGATTCCGTGTATCGCTCATGCCGTTTCGATTGAATTTGGAGGTGCAACGCAATGATTTTTTTCTGGGCTTTCGTCATTGGCGGACTCATATGTGTAATCGGCCAACTTATGTTTGATGTCGGCAAACTAACACCCGCTCATACAATGGCAACACTCGTTGTTGCTGGAGCTATATTAGATGGATTTAATTTGTATGAGCCATTAATTGATTTCGCTGGAGCCGGGGCAACTGTACCTATTACAAGCTTTGGTAATGCCCTCGTTCATGGCGCAATGGAAGAAGCTGCAAAACATGGCATCGTTGGCGTTATTACCGGCATGTTTAAAGTAACGAGCGCCGGTGTATCAGCAGCTATTATTTTCGGCTTCATTGGAGCATTGTTATTTAAACCGAAAGGATAAGAGGTGTTTATATGACTGTTATCGCTAGCGTAAAAACTTGCCTTGCTAGTGTAAGAGGCGCTCAAGCAAGCTTAAGTTCCCTTTCACTAAATTCTACAGACGATGAAGCTAAACGCGTATTTCATGAATGTATGTTAGAAATGGACAGTGTCATCGCTGATTTACAGGATAGAGTTTCAGTATTAGAACGTGAAGAACCTCAATATAAAGGGTTTTAAGTAGACTGGAGGAAATGACTATGTCTCACCTACCGGAATGGACACTTGTCATCCTTCGCTCTGTATTCATATTAATTATTTTATTCACTATTACAAAGTGCTTAGGAAAAAGGCAAATCTCTCAGCTTTCCTTTTTTGAATACATAGCGGGAATGACAATCGGTGATATCGCTGCTCAAATAGCTACAGGGCTTGATCAAAAGTTTTTCCACGGTGTCTTTGCAATACTTATTTTCGCCTCCGTACCTTTTTTCGTTGGAATTCTTTCCTTGAAAAACAAAACTGCTAGAGATTTCTTTGAAGGAAAATCTACAGTGTTAATAAAAGATGGAAAAGTACTTGAGGATAATTTAAAGAAAGAAAAATATACAAGTGATGAGTTACTTGAGCTTCTTAGAGGAAATGGTGCATTCAGTATAGCTGAAGTCGAATTTGCTGTCTTAGAACCGAGCGGAGAATTAAATGTATTATTAAAGAAAGATTCTCAGCCACTTACTGCAAAAGATCTCGGTTTAAAAGTGCCAAATGAAAAAGAACCACAAACTGTTATTATGGATGGAAATGTACTAGATGAACCACTTTCAGCAAGCGGGCATAACCGCGCTTGGCTACACTCTGAACTAGAAAAGCTCGGTGTTGTTATCGAAAATGTTTTTCTCGGTCAAGTAGATTCATACGGACAACTTACTATCGACATTTACAATGACAAACTACAAATGCCTTCTCCTCAAAATAAGCCTTTATTATTAGCATCTTTAAAAAAATGTCATGCTGATCTTGAACTATTTTCTCTAGAAACAAAGTCGAAATCAGCAAGCGAAATGTATAGTAAAAACGCGAAACAAATCGAAAAGATTTTAAATAGAGTTACCTATCTTTTAAAAGACTAATTATCGAAAGAACGCTTCAGTTAACAAGCGTTCTTTTCCTTTTTCTCCAGTTTTCATAACGTTTAAATTTATGTAATTCGGTTATGATGTTGAAGATACATAAGCAGGGAATTTCGAAAACATAGCGAATATTTCATGGTACAACTACATATTTTTTTGATTTAAAGTGGTTTCGTTTGACCTTTATTGACCATAATTGTATTATAAGACTAAGAAAGCTTTAGAAGGAGGAAATAACAGATGAATTTAATTCCTACAGTAATTGAACAAACAAATCGTGGAGAACGCGCTTACGATATTTACTCTCGACTATTAAAAGACCGCATCATTATGCTTGGTAGTGCAATTGATGACAACGTAGCTAACTCAATCGTTTCCCAGCTTTTATTCTTGGAATCTCAAGATCCAGAAAAAGATATTCACATCTACATCAACAGCCCTGGTGGTTCTATCACAGCAGGTATGGCAATTTACGATACAATGCAGTTTATTAAGCCACAAGTATCAACAATCTGTATCGGTATGGCTGCATCTATGGGTGCATTCTTACTTGCAGCAGGTGAAAAAGGAAAACGTTATGCACTTCCAAACAGTGAAGTAATGATTCACCAACCACTTGGTGGAGCACAAGGTCAAGCGACTGAAATCGAAATCGCTGCAAAACGTATCCTATTCTTACGTGAAAAACTAAACCAAATTCTTGCTGACCGCACAGGTCAACCACTTGAAGTACTACAACGCGACACAGACCGCGACAACTTCATGACAGCAGAAAAAGCTTTAGAATACGGTTTAATCGATAAGATCTTTACAAATCGTTAATTAATTTAAAGCGGAAGCGGCTCGTTCAGAATGGGAGGAGGATGGAGCTTCTGACAAAGAGGTGCTTTTTACCTCGGCGGAAGAAGCGAAGCCACCGACCATTCTAGCCGCTGGAGCTGGATACATTTAAAGCGGAAGCGCCCTATAATTGGGCGCTTTTTTATTATCATATACCTCCGTCTGTATACCCTATCCAGTATCCCTCTAAATATATCAACGATTTTTTTAATATATCAACGGTTCGACACAACATATCGATTTACCGACAATCTCCGACAAGGACAAACCAACTACATACCCCCTACCCGCTAATCCGCACA
>NZ_JAKUFY010000099.1:0-20789 GCF_022663675.1 Bacillus cereus group sp. BfR-BA-01355 | reverse complement strand
GTCCAATTGAGCGTTTTCATTAATTTCTTGAGGTGGTCCTTCAGTAGGCTGTTCCGCAGCTTGCGCTTGCTTCACTTGTTCTTCCTGCTCTTTTTGTTTTTGTTCTTCTTGCTTCTTTTTTTCTTCTTCTTTCTTTTTTAGCTCTTCTTGTTTCTTCATTTCTGCTGCCGCTTTTAAAGTTTCTTCTTTCTTATTATGCTCAACAATTTTTGTATACATGAAATATACAAGTGATAATAGTAAGACGAGAATGATTGTCCTTTTTATGTATACAATCGGCCGATGTGCTTTCCCATTCGCATTATTTTTTTCCTGATCCATAATTGCTTTTTTCCCCTTACTCACCAATAATTTAATTCCTCTACTAAAGATTTATTTTAGTAGATTATGGATAATCCATTCTATATCATCCCTACTTTATCACGCACTGCAGATATTACCAACCCATATGTACAAAAAAGAAAAAGAAAATTTACAAAAGTAAGATTCCCTTTAAATTATTAACAAAAAAAGAGGATATCCTGTAAAAAATTGATGTTATCAATCTTTTTGGACATCCTCTTATCTCATTATTTATACGTGTTTTTTCATATCATCGGCAACAGATTCAACATTTGTACCTACGATAACTTGTACACTTGTGTCACTTAATTTCATAACGCCTTTTGCACCGGCACGTTTTAATGCTGCTTCGTTTACTTGACTAGCATCTTTTACTTGTAAGCGTAGACGTGTTGCACAGTTATCAATAACTGTTAAGTTTTCTTTTCCACCTAGAGCTGCTACGTAAGTTTCACCAATTGAACCTGCAACTGGTGCATCCACATCTTCAACTAACTCATCGTCATCTTCACGACCTGGAGTTTTTAAGTTGAACTTCTTAATTAAGAAGTAGAATACTGCAAAGTAAATTGCTGCATAAATTAAACCGATACCTGCTAATAATACAGGTTTTGTTGCAATACCAAAGTTAATAACATAATCAATAGCACCTGCGCTAAATGTGAAACCATCACGAATGCCAAGTGATGTTGTTATGAATAAAGAAAGACCTGTTAATACTGCATGCACACCATATAATACTGGTGATAAGAACATGAATGAGAATTCGATTGGCTCTGTAATACCAGTTAAGAATGAAGTTAATGCTAAACCAGCTAACATACCAGTAACTGCTTTGCGTTTTTCTGGTTTAGCAGCCGCAATCATTGCGAAACACGCTGCTGGTAAACCAAACATCATAACTGGGAAGAAACCAGTCATAAACATACCTGCTGATGGATCTTTTGCAAAGAAACGAGCAATATCACCATGAACAAGATCACCAGCTGCATTTGTAAAGTCACCAAGTACAAACCAGAAATAAGTGTTCATTACGTGATGTAAACCGATTGGAATTAATAAACGGTTTAATAATCCGAATAACCCTGCACCGATTGAACCTAGGTTTACAATACCGTGTGACACTGCATCAATACCAGTTTGGATTGTTGGCCAAATTTGACCAAATAATAATCCTAAAAGAAGCATTACAATAGACGTAATGATTGGTACGAAACGTTTTCCAGCGAAGAATCCTAACCATTCTGGTAGTTTAATTTTATGGAATTTGTTGTATAGTAATCCAGCGATAACCCCGGCAATAATACCACCGAGTATAGCCATATTTATTTTTGGTGTCAAAGCTGCTGCTTTAGAAACTTTATTCATCGTATCTGCTAATTTAGTTGGATCTACTGAACCGACTAAATCTTGAACACTTTTTAATTTATCATTTAATTCTGCTGTTGAGTAAGTAACACTTAAAGCATTAGTTGTATTCTTCATAACTAAATAACCAATTGCACCTGCAAGACCAGCTGCACCACTACCGTCAACAGATAAGCCGATTGCAACACCAATTGCAAAAATAAGTGCTAAATTATCAAAAATTGCTGCACCGGCCTGTGCCATAACAGGAATGTTTAATACGTCTTCTTGTCCTAGACGAAGCAATAATCCTGCTGCTGGTAGTACTGCGATCGGAAGCATTAAAGCTTTACCAATACGTTGTAAAAACTGCAACATTTTAATTCCCCCTAATTCAATTTATGAAATCGTTATCATTATAAGTACGCCTTAGAAAACGCTTTCTATTTACATAACCATAATAACATATAGTTGTATAGATGTGTAGTTTTTATTTTTGGATTTTTTATGGATAAATCTCCTATTTCCAAACTGTTATATAAAAGGGAAATTCTCCTTTTTTAATACAGAGGACGCGAAACGAACGACCTACTATAGAACATGTAACTTTCGTTTTATCATTCCACTTTTTCATGTTATTATTTATTTCCGAGCATATCGGGAAAAGTAAACTTAGTTAATTCGAAATAGGAGCGTTGGTACTATGCAGTGCATTGAAACAAACAACTTACAACAGTTGTTAGAACAAGTAAAACCATATACAAAAAAAGGAAAACTTGCTACTTATATCCCCGAACTAGGAAATGCAAATCCAGACGATTTAGGGATTGCCATTTTCCATAAAGAATCAGAATATATCCATGCAGGCAACTCACAAACACTATTTACTCTTCAAAGTATTTCCAAAGTAATTACACTTGCCCTTGCCCTTTTAGACCGTGGCGAAGAATATGTATTTTCTAAAGTTGGAATGGAACCAACGGGTGACCCATTTAATTCTATTATTAAGTTAGAAACGACAAGTCCGTCCAAACCCCTTAATCCAATGATTAATGCAGGAGCATTAGCTATTACAAGCATGTTAGCAGGAAAAGATAACGAGGAAAAAATGGAGCGTATCCTTCATTTTGTACGTGAAATAACAGATAATCCTACTATTAATTATTCTTCTAAAGTTGCCAATTCAGAATTAGAGACAGCTTACTTAAATCGTTCACTTTGTTACTATATGAAACAAAACGGAATTATCGATTGTGACATCGAAGAACTTATGGATTTATACACTCGTCAATGTGCAGTTGAAGTAAACTGTATTGATTTAGCACGTATTGGCTTAATTTTTGCAATGGATGGATATGATCCATATAAAAAGAAACAGATTATCCCTAAACATATTACAAAAATTTGCAAAACATTTATGGTCACATGTGGTATGTATAACGAATCTGGTGAATTTGCAATCCGTGTTGGTATCCCTGCAAAAAGTGGTGTAGCCGGTGGCATTTTCGGCTGCGTAAAAGGTGAAATGGGAATCGGTATTTTCGGGCCAGCTTTAGATGCAAACGGAAATAGTATCGCTGGTTTTAAAATTCTTGAACTTCTTTCTGCTCAAGAAGGCTGGAGTATTTTTTAATGGAAAGTTATCCTGCTAGTATAGCGGGATTTTTTTATTTGATCTGTTATCAATATCCATACAAAAACGGTATTGAAAGTTTCTCTTTATTATGCATATTTGCTCCCCCCTCCCGAATAATATAGTACAACCTAGCGCTATATGTGGAGGTGTGAAAGATGAAACTAATATTTCAAATGGGAAAACAACCTGTTCTTGAAAAAACAATTCTTCTTTTTATATTGAGTATTGTAGAAAGCTTAAAGCTAAAAGTTGTTTCACTCGACGAAGCTCACCGATACATATTCAATTTAGAAGTACTTGAACTATTAATGGACCGGAACATCGATGATCAAGTACTTGAACTTATTCATTTCGGAATGGGACTTGAAGACATTCACCATGTGCTTCCTGAAGAACTTGAGCATACGATCGAAGAATTAAAGTGGCTTTGCATTCAAGTATTAAGTGAGTACAGTATGCATGAAGAATCCGAACAATTAATTGAAGATATACGGTAAAAAAAGCACCTATGTAGGTGCTTTTAATGTTTTTTTAAACTATTTTTATACGCCTCAATATTTACTGGTAGCTCTTCCTCTTCCAAAGTATGTTCATTTACATCTTTATGAATGAACGCACCTTTAGGTGGTTGATGATCATGCCCTTTTTTCTTATGATCAAATGCTTTCCCGCGTCCCATACAAATCCCCCTTTCTTAAAAGAAATCCGTATTAGTATGGAGAAAAGTACGTCGATATATGCAATCCCTTGCTGTATTTCCAAGGAAATACTCGAACCTTGTTTTCTACTCTCCTTACAACAACTGATCGATCCCAATAAGAATTAATAACACTCCTGCAATAACCGTCGCCCATTTCCCTAAGTATTCTGCTAAATATCGTTTTCCTACATACCCAAAACCACTTATGCAAATAAAACTAAACACCCCAGAAATAGTCGCTGTAAGCCAAAGGTTTAAATTTGTTACTCCAGCATCGAACCCACCTGCGATATTATTAATAGACAATGCAACCCCTAAAACAAGTGCTTCAGAAAAACTAATTGTTTTAGATCCATCGAAATCTGCTTTTTCTGGATCACGTAAAATTCCCATAAGTACATTATCATCTTTAGAACCTGCTGTATTTTTTTGAATCAAGAAAGGCTGGCATAAAATAAACACCCCGATTATCCCTAAAACGATTGCTCCAATCAAGTTTGCTGTAAACTCTGAAATAAATAACGCAATCCAGTTCCCAAAAAATCCCGCTAATAAAGTAAATAAAAATCCAAAGAATGCGATGATAAAATTGTTAAACCACGAAATACGAATTTTACGAATGCCATACGCAATTCCAACACCTGCATTATCTAAATTAGAAGCGATCCCGATTAAAAAAATTGAAAATAAGCCTGCCGTACTCATAAATAGTCACCCCTTTTTCTCACTTTTCAATGCATATTATGAAAATGTTGAGCAACTGTGCCTGTCTGTTTCATATACTTGTAATAAATGCTCAACATTTTTTCAACACTAAAAAAGGAGTGCCTACACTATGGCTAATGAAAACCCGAATGATCGGCTTGGTAAATTAATAAAAAAACTTTTAAAAGAACGCGCCCTATCTATGCGCCAACTAGGAATACTTACAAATATTGATCCTGCAACGGTCTCAAGAATTATTAATGGCAAACAACCGCCGAAACAAAAACATCTACAAAAATTTGCAGAATGTCTTCAAGTTCCACCCCAATTGTTATTTGATGAAATGTACCCTGATTCTCCTCACATAAATAAAGAAAAAACGGATATGTACACATCTCTTGATACCATTCAGCAAACTTTACAATCCTCTAACTTATTTGATTTCGATTACACTACAACTCGCGTAAAACAAGAACTCGAAAATTACGAACGCTATGCCCAGACAACAGAAGGCGAAAATCGTATTCGTGACAGTTTCGCAAGCAAATTAGAGCAAATTGATAGTGCTGGTCCTTTTATTGAACAATTAACAGATATGTATCAACAATTTTGCAATGAAACCATTTCAAAAGAAGAACGTGCAGTTCTTGGGAGCGCATTACTTTATTTCATTTTATCGACAGATATTATTCCCGACTATCTCTTTCCAATTGGCTATTTAGATGATGCGATTGCCGTTGAATTAGCAAAAGAGAAATTACTTGAAATGAAACGAAAGACATAGCAAAATAAAGAACTATTTCAGTTGTTTCTATTTAACTCTGAAATAGTTCACTAAAAAATAGTACAAGTATACATACCTGTACTATTTCAACATACTAATCTATTTTTTCATATGACACCATTCATATATAAATGCTGTTATTACTTTTGTAAATTCAATTAACTGCTCTACTTCTACTTTCTCATTTATTGAATGAGCTTCCTCTAATGTGCCTGGTCCGTAAATAACAGCCGGAATATGAAATTCACTAAACCAACCACCATCCGTTACCGTTGCAGACATATCTAAAATTGCGTTTTTAGAAAGAATTGATTCATGTACTGAGCTAAGCGTTTTTACAGCTGTATGTTCACTATCTATTTCTAAAGAAGGAAAAATTTCACCACGATCTACAATCATTGATTCTCCGCCCCACTTAAATTGTGGCGGATTTTCACTTAACCATGGATCGGCAGCTGCCACCTTTCCAATATACTCTTCAATTTCGTTTATTATTTGTTCATGTGTTTCATTCGGATAGAAGTGCACTGTTATCCACAATCGGCACTCATCCGCAATGAACGCCGCATGCCTTCCTCCCTCAATAACAGCTGGATTAATTGTTGTTGTTCCAGATGGATAGCCTTCATATGTTTTCATGACTGCCCAGTGGCGCTCTAATTCTTGTAAGCTTTGCACAATTTTCATCATTTTTTCAATCGCACTCGCTCCAAATAAACGTCCTCCAGCATGGATCATTTGTCTACGCGTTGCATCATGAAACGTTTGCGGACTTTTCACTGTAATCCATCCAGTAATGACACCGCCTTGCCCTTGCATATGTAAATCACTCGTATCCACTACGACTGCAAAATCAGCATCGTAACCCCTTTTGCAGCATTGAAGTGTACCTGCTTCTCCAACTTCTTCTCCAATTACTGATTGAAAAGTTAAATCTCCAGGTAATTCAATACCAGCTTCTTGTAAAAGTTGAATGGCAAATAGCGCTCCAGCCAACCCACCTTTCATATCTGCTGCGCCACGTCCAACTAACCAGCCATCTTTTATAAATGGATTAAATGGATTTGTTTCCCACGCCTCATCTGCTGAAACTTCAGCTACATCCATATGCCCATTAATAATAAGACTTTTATATGAGTCACTTTTTATTCCTTTTTTTACTCCAACAACGTTCGGATCATTCCGATATACATCCCATTTATCAATACTAAAATTTCGTTTTCTTAAAAACTCTGCAATAAATTCTTGCGCTTCATTTGTATTTCTCGCTGGTGGTGCTGGTGTTTCAAAACGAATTAAAGTTTTTGTAAGTTCTAGTAATTCCTCTTTCCTTGAATCTATTTGTTTTAACAACTGCGAAACTTCTGGATTCATCGCTAATTCCCCTTTGCATACATAGTATGTTTCCAGCTTTATTTTCACAAAAAAAGAGACTGTTTACAATTTTACAGTCTCCTAATTAATCACTATTATAAATTCTCTACTTCCGTTGTATTTGTCTTTTCAATATGCTCCACATTACTTCCCTTATTTCTTGTAGCACGATAAAACAGTAAACAAACAATCATAAATGGAATACCACAATACAATGCCATTCTTTGTTCTGGAATAAAGGCCATGCCAACGATTACTGTTAAATTTAATACTAACGCAAGAAGTGGTACAAATGGATACAATGGTGTTTTAAATTTCAAGTCCTTAACATCCCCGCCCCGCTTCATGTATGACCTTCTAGCTAATAAATTTGATAAAGCAATAGATGCCCAAACTAGTATCGCTCCGAACCCAGCGATAGAAAGCAGCCATAAATAAACTGTATCTTCCGCATAAATACCTGATAGTAGTGAGAGACACCCTACAATTGTGCTTACGATTAATGCATAAATAGGAACACCGTTTTTAGATAACTTGCCAAAAATTGGACTAATCATTCCTTGATTAGACATAGACCATAGCATACGCGAAGTTGCATATAATCCTGAATTCGCAACGGATAGTACTGCTGTAATAATAACGAAATTTATAATATCTGCTGCATAAGGAATACCAATTTTATCAAATACAACTACGAATGGACTTTCTATTACTCCTGCTTGCTGCCAAGGGAATAGTCCAGCAAGAATAAAAATAGATAGTACAAAGAAAACAAGTATACGCCAAACTGTATTGTTAATTGCCTTCGGGATCGTTTTCTCTGGATTTTCACTCTCACCTGCTGCAATACCAACTAATTCTGTTCCTTGGAAAGAAAAATTAACTGCAATCATTGTAATTAAAATGGCTGATAATCCATTTGGAAACAATCCACCATAATCAGTAAAGCTAGAGAACATTGGCGCTGGTTCATTTCCTTTCATATCTAGAAAACCAAACATTGCTGCCCCGCCCAAAATAATAAATGCAATAATTGTAATTACTTTAATACTTGCAAACCAAAATTCCACTTCCGCAAAACTTCTTGAAGATAACGCATTAATAGCAAAGAGCAGTACTGCGAACACTACACACCAAATCCATGACGGTACATCGGGAAACCAGCGTTTCATCAAAATACTAACTGCAATTAATTCAATGCCTATCGTAGCAGACCAGTTTAACCACGACATCCATCCCACTACATAACCCGCTGCAGGGGAAATGTGCTTTGTCGCATACGTTTGATAAGACCCTGCGTCAGGCATCGCAACAGCTAATTCTCCTAAACAGAGCATCGTTAAATACATTACAAATCCACCGACAAGATACGCTACAATTGCTCCTCCAGGTCCAGCTTCATGAATCGTATAACCTGACCCTAAAAAAAGTCCTGTACCAATAACTCCACCGAGTGCAATCATAAATATGTGCCTGCTTTTCAATTCTCTTTTTAATCCTTGGTTTTGATCCATCATATAAATCCCCCTTTTCACTTTGCCAACCCATTTAATGTAAGCGTTTTTAAAATTATTCACCGTAAAAATAATGATTTAAAAGAGCAAAATTACACGTCACTTACATTAATCACTGCCTGTTACTAAAAGGTCATCCCTTACTGTTATTAATAACTTTTGATCAGCAATAGCTTGTCCTTCTACTACTTCTAATGATTCAATATAACCACTGATCCCTATCTTAATTTCTACTTTCTGTTTATCTATTGTTTCAATTAACGCTAATTTCTCCCACTCGTATACGTAAGAACTTTCCGTAACAAATAACTTCTCTACTTTTCCATAACAAGGACTATACACACCTTCTATAACTGTCTTCACTTTATAAATTCCCCCTCTTATTAATTGACACCGCAACGTTGTATATCCTATAAAAATTCATATTCTCCCCTCTAGAGATTTCGAATATTATTTATGCAAAATACGTACCAAGTCTCTGATTCATATATTAAATGAGAGTTTCACACAAAAAAGCGTGCACAACCGCAAAATTTTTCTATCATTTGAGAAGTTTTAAAAGGAAAATAGCAAAAAAATTTTGCGGTTTTATAAGAATTTTAATAAAATTATAAAAAGTCAGTCTTCATAGGGTGAAATGAGGAGAAGATAATCTATGCGTACAGAAGACATTAATTTTAAACAGATCATTGAAATGAATATGCTATATGAAACTTTACTCAATGAACTCGATATCGGGATTCATATTATTAATGAGGAAAGTAAAACGATTGTCTATAACCGCAAAATGATGGAAATTGAATCAATGGATCGCTTAGATGTGCTATATAAAAGTCCTTTAGAGGTATTTGCATTTGAAGAAAATAAAAATAGTACTCTTATAGAGGCATTAAAATTTGGAAAAACAAAGAAAAATATAAAACAAACGTATTTT
Organism: Bacillus cereus group sp. BfR-BA-01355; assembly: GCF_022663675.1. Taxonomy (NCBI): domain Bacteria; kingdom Bacillati; phylum Bacillota; class Bacilli; order Caryophanales; family Bacillaceae; genus Bacillus; species Bacillus cereus group sp. BfR-BA-01355. The sequence continues at coordinate 11,453 of NZ_JAKUFY010000099.1, read as the reverse complement.
AACAATAAAGGACAAGAAATTACAACGATTAACGATACTTTCCCTATAATAGAAAATGGAAAAATTAAAGGTGCCATTGAAATATCAAAAGAGATCAGTCACTTAAAGCAAACAATAAGAATAGGCCCTTCTCGAAAACAAAGCACTAAATTTACCTTTGATCACATAATTGGTGATTCTGAAGCAATTCAATCCATCATTACAGAAGGAAAAAGAGTAATTCGTACATCTTCCTCCATACTTCTCGTAGGAGAAACAGGTACTGGTAAGGAACTATTTGCACAAAGCATCCATAATGAAAGTCAGCGTTCAACAAAACCTTTTATTTCACAAAACTGTGCCGCTATACCTGATACCTTAATGGAAAGCCTATTATTTGGTACAAATCGAGGTGCCTTTACAGGAGCAATAGATAAACCAGGTTTATTCGAAGAATCAAACGGAGGAACTTTGTTATTAGATGAAATCAATTCATTAAGCCCAATTCTTCAAGCTAAGTTGCTACGGGCTATACAAGAAAAAACAATAAGAAGAATCGGAGGTACACACGAAAAAGAAATTGATGTTCGTATTATAGCAACTATTAATGAAGATCCCTTCGAAGCCATCGCACATGATCGATTAAGAGAAGACTTATATTACCGATTAAGCGTCGTTACTTTATGTCTTCCGCCTTTACGGGAAAGAAAAGAAGATATTCCAGCTCTTGTTCAGCACTTTATTAAAAAATATAATACTCAATTCGTGCTCAACGTAACCGATGTAGATGTAAATGTAAGTGAATTTTTCTATGCATACGATTGGCCTGGAAACGTACGGGAATTGGAACATATAATTGAAGGTTCCATGAACTTGATAGAAGATGAAACCATCATTACAGCTTTTCATCTTCCTACTCGCTTTCGCGAACAAATAAAAAAAGAATTCAACATGCAGCATACACTAACTAATCACAATACTGATGCACCTAAAACTTTAAAACACACAATAGAAAAAATGGAAAAAAACTACATCAATCAAATTCTTAAAGAGAATCACGGTAACATCTCACAAGCTGCAAAATTTTTAGGATTAAGTAGACAAAATTTACAATATCGAATTAAAAAACTGCATTTACACATATGAAATGAACATTTCTCCAAATGCAAAAAATAATTTGGTAAAATATGTTACAATGAACATATAACATGCTAGAAAGGGGCTATATATATGAGTAATGATAAAAAATTAAAGTTATTACAATACTTATACTTTTTCCCTGCCATGCTCTGTATGATGTTATTCATTAATTCCGATGTAAGCAGCTCTCCTTATGCAAAGCTATTAGGAACAATTTCGGGCTCCTTTGCAGCTATTATGCTTGCTGCTTTTTGGAATTTGAAGCTACATATAAAAAACGAGAAATCTTCGTAATACTAAAAAAATCGAGCTACTTAGCCCGATTTTTTTATTTGCCATTAAAACTCAACATTCTCTAAATACAACCCACTTGCCTCAGCAAGACAATTAATTTGATTGCGCTGCTTTTCTTCTAAAATGTTTGGAATTGCTTCAGCATCTAATTGTCCTAATCCAACTTCAATTAATGCCCCAACAATTTTTCTTACCATGTTATGAAGGAATCCGTTCCCACTTACTCTAATTTGTACAAATCCTGCCTCTTCCATCACATCAAGTGTATATACTTCTCGAACCATAGATTTTTTCTTTGATTTCGCATTTGAAAAAGCAGTAAAGTCATGTGAACCAACTAAATGTTTTGCAGCTGCTTTCATGCTTTTCACATTTAATTTTTTATTCACATGCATGCTGTATTTACGCATAAATGGATTTGTATGCTCTTCATTCCAAATTTTATACAGATATGTTTTTGCTTTAGAATTGTAACGAGCATGGAAACGATCATGTACTTCTTCCACATTCGTAATGCTAATATCATTAGGTAAATATTGATTTAAATATTTTTTCACTTTATGTTCCACTAACTTCTCATCACTTTGAAAGTTAGCAACTTGATTCAAAGCATGTACACCAGCGTCTGTTCTACTACAACCGATAATTTCAATTTCTTTTCCGATCATTTCAGATATGACACTTTCGATTTTTCCTTGAATCGTATTATCGTTATTACCAAGACGTTGCCATCCTTTAAAACGTGCACCATCGTACTGAATCGTTAATTTATAATTATTCATCGTATTCTCCTTGTCTTAATGGGCTAAAAATATAATCCCTCATACAGCTTTTCCATATGAGGGAACTATAACATATTGTTACTTCATTCTAAAAGGAATAAAGTAATCTATTTACTAATTACGATTCGTTCGAATCCAGGAATCTCCTAAGTATGTTCTAATTTTTAACCAACCAAATGATGTTGTAGATTCTTCAACTACAAATACAGTTTGTGGTGCAAAAGTACCGATTGCTCTACCGAAAGGTTGATCAAATGCCGTAAATACATTTGGGACATGGTAATAAGATCCTTGTGGTGCAATCCATTTTTCTCCAACCTCAACCTTAATTTTCTTCCAACCATTTTCTCCTTGTTGAAGTACTCTTACAGATTGGGCTGAGAATTTCACACCGTGATGCATGTACTTAGGTTCATTGTATGCATAAAAATCACGATTAATATGTTCCACGTGTGGATAACGAACAATCCACTTTGGCCCTAAATACGTGTTAATTAAAGACCAACCGTTTTCTTTTGTCTGCAAAATATTAACCGTTTGTGGAGCGAACCAAGCATCTGGATTTTTAGCTTCAGGGCTACTGTATGCTGCAAAATTCTGCTTCATTATTTGTGGCATTCCATTTACACTTGTCCACTTCTGCCCCAAATATGTATCAATCAAAATTTCACCTCTTAGTGTACCATCACGTGCAATAACAGTTTGAGGACCAAATACGTACTTCGCACTGTCCATATTAATCCAATCAAAAGCTTCAAAAGTTCGATTAATTTCTACTTTAGCGCCCTCTGGTGCGATAAATCCACCACTTATCTTCCACCATCCACTAGGATGTTGATTTGTAACATAAACCCTTTCTCCTGGCTGCAGTTCTTTTTTCACAGGCGAATTAAAACTACGACTTTCATATACTTTTAATGTTTTTGTTGTTTCATATGATTCCGCATGTGCAGAAGTTGCAAATAAAGAAACCATCCCAAAAACAAACAATGCCAACCATTTTTTCATAAATCTTCTCCCTTTCAGCTTATTTTCTATAGCAAAATTGCTATGTTACATCCATATTGTAATTTATTAATACAAAGTGGTCTATACAATCTGAATACTGTATATTTTTACAAATTCTTTTCAAATGCAGAAAATAATTTCATATACTTCATACAGAAAGTATGTATATTGATTACGTAACGTGATTTAGCTGCCAGCATAACAAAAAATGTTGATGTAGTTAACTACATCAACATTTTTAATCCTTCTTATTTCAACTTTAATCTAACTACATTTTCTACATGCGCAGTATGCGGGAACATATCAACTGGTTGCACATACTCCACTTCATAACTCTTCATTAATGCTTGTACATCACGTGCTAATGAAGAAGGATTACAAGACACGTACACAACTTGTTTCGGTTTCACCTTTAAAATCGTTTCCAGTAATTTATCATCGCAACCTGTACGTGGTGGATCGACAACAATTACATCTGGACGCCATCCTTCTTTTACCCATTTCGGTAACCATTGTTCAGCTTTACCTGCTTCATATTTCGTATTTGTAAATCCGTGACGCTTCGCATTTTTTCTTGCATCTGCAATCGCTTCTGGAATTACATCCATACCACGTACTTCCGCTGCATCGTTCGCAAGCCAAAGTCCGATTGTACCAACACCACAATACGCATCTACAATTTTCTCATCGCCTGTTAACGCAGCTGCTTTTTTCGCTTCATCATATAAAACAATTGTTTGTTCTGGATTCAACTGGAAGAATGCACGTGCTGATAATTCAAATGATAAATCGCCAAGTGTTTCTTGAATTACTTCTTTTCCAGCTAATTTAAATGTTTTATCTCCAAAAATAACAGATGTTTTACGCCAGTTTACATTTTGCATAATTGATTTAACCGCTGGCATCTGTTTTTGTACTTCTGCAACAAATTGTTCTTTATTTGGTAATTCTTCTTTTGTTGTAATAAGTGTAACTTGTACTTCCCCTGTTTGAACTGCAGTACGTGTTACAATTGTGCGTACTAAACCTTTTTGTTTTTTCTCATTGTAAATAGAAACATTTAATTTTTCTAAAATACGTCTTACAACTTTTGTCGCTTCATTCGTTGCTTTATGTTGAATCATACAGTGAGCAATATCAATTAACTGATGTGAGTTTTGTTTATATAGCCCTGTAATAACCTTTTCGTCTTTACGCCCCACTTGTAATTGACTCTTATTACGGTAATGCCATGGATTTTCCATGCCAAGCGTTGGACGAATTTTCTCTTCCATACTGTTTTTCATGTACTTCTCAAATGCTTGTACAACGATATCATGCTTTTGATTCAATTGTTCTTTATAATCTAAATGTTGCAGCTGACAACCGCCACACTCCTCATATACTGGACACGGTGCTTTCACACGATGCGGTGAAGCTTTACGAACTTTTTTCACTTTCGCTTCAGCGAAGCCACGCTGAATTTTCGTTGTTTCTGCAACAACTTCTTCTCCTGGTAATGCCCCTGGAATGAAAACAACTTGTCTCTTAAAATAACCAACGCCTTCTCCGTTAATCCCAAGACGTTTAATTGTCACAGGAAACGTTTGACCAACTTCCAACTTACTCTCATGTTGCTTTTGTATCATTATTACACCTCTACTCTATACTTTTCCATAAATATAACGCTGCATAACTGCAGTATGGTTCACACTCTTGTTTCACTTTTTCTAAAAATGCATCATCAGGTTTATCATCTAATTGAAATATACCTTGCACTGCACGCTGAATCCCAATGTCCGCTTTCGGAAACATATTTTTCCGTCCAATCCCAAACATTAAAAAGTTTTGCACTGTCCATGCACCAATTCCCCTAATTGGCAACAATTGTGCTGAAACTTCTTCTTCCGTCCCAGTTTCTATACTCGCTAAATTTAATGTACCACTGACAATACTTCGACCTAATCCTACTATATATTCAGCCTTTCGCTGACTAAACTTCTGCTCTCTCAATTCTTCTATTGAAATATTTGCTACTATTTCCGGAGTGGGGAAAAAGAATACACCGTTCTTCTCTGTTCCATACCGTTTCACAAATTGTTCTGTTAACACAGTAGCAAATTTCAAATTTATTTGTTGGTGAATGATACAGCGAAGAAGACAAGCAAAATAATCAAATTCTAAAATAATTGGAGTATAAGCATATGTTTCAAATAGTGGACGTAATGATGTGTTTAAAAAATGATTTTGTATATCTTGAAACGGTTCATTCCAATGAAAAATGGCCCTCATTCGTTTCATGACTTTCTCCGGATCTCCTGTCTGACTAGAAATCCAAAACTGTGGATTTTGAACAGTACCAATCCCTTGTAAGCGAACAACAACCTGTTCCTCTTCTATGCAAAGCGGGATATAAATGACTTTCTCATCTAATTGAATGACGTTAAGAGGATCAAAAGATAAACGTTTTAATACTTCTTCAAAATGATACGGATACTCTAACGTAACATGTTCGCTCCACATACGTTTCCCCATCCTTTTTACACATCATTATAGCATGAGAAAACCGTAAGCATACATGCTTACGGTTGATTGCTTTTTACTAAGTCATCTAGACTTTTAAAATGATACCCTTTCTCGCGCAAATCATCAATGATTTTCGCAAGTGCTTCTGCATTATCTTTTGATATTGCATGAAGTAATAAAATAGATCCTGGGTGAATCATCGTCATAACATTATTATGCGCATATTGCCATCCTCTTTGCTGATCCACTTTCCAATCCAAAAATGCAAGTGACCAAAATACATTATAGTAGCCCATTTCTTTCGTAAGAGCTAACGTTCTTTCACTAAATACGCCGCGCGGAGGACGTACATATTTCACTTCTTTTTGCCCAGTTACTTTTTTAATTTCTTCCGTTACACTCGTTAATTCTTCACGAAGCTTCTCATCATTTACCGCTGTAAAATCAGGATGACTCCAAGAATGATTTCCAATAATGTGTCCTTCATCCTTCATTCTTAACAATAAATCTTTTTGTGTTTTAATGTAATGCCCCGTTACAAAGAAAGTTGCTGGTACTTTTTTCTCTTTTAATACATCTAAGATTTTCCCTGTGTATCCATTCTCATATCCATTATCAAATGTTAAATAAATATCTTTTTTCTTCGTATCTCCTAAATAAAACCCGCCATTTTTTTGCAGTAAATCCGTATATAACTTTCCTGCATCTGGTACTGTTTCATTTTTAGGACGCGGGATTCCCCAGTTATGTGGAGTATTTGTATAAGCCAATGTTGAAACTGGAACAAGTGCCATCATAATTGAAAAAATGAGACCGATATATAACCATTTATATTTCATAAATAGTCTCCTTTCCATATATAATCGTACCTGTAGTTTCTGTTTCCTTACTTACTTTCATGCTGTGCATGTTTTTCTATATATACCAAAAAATGCATCTCGAAAGATTCGAGATGCATTTTTGTTTATTTAAATACCGGCTCTTTAAAGCTCGCTAATTTTTCAAGTGATGTTTTATCAACATCTGCATGTAAACTATTACCATGAGAGTCCATCGTTACAACTGCTTTAAAACCTTCAATGCGTAAATGCCACATTGCTTCTGGAATACCAAATTGTAAGAAATCAACATCTTCCACTTCTTTAATACATTCAGCATAATATTGCGCGGCACCGCCGATTGCGTTTAAGTACACGCCACCGTGTTCTTCTAAAGCCGCTAATGTTTTCGCACCCATACCGCCTTTTCCAATAACAGCGCGAATACCAAATTTCTTCATAATATCGCCTTGGTACGGTTCTTCACGAATACTTGTCGTTGGACCTGCCGCTTTAATTTGCCAATTGTCATTGTCATCTTTCACAACAACTGGACCACAGTGGTAAATAATTTGTCCGTTTAAATCTACTGGACAATCATTATCCATTAAATGCTTATGGATTGCGTCACGACCTGTATACATCATGCCATTAATTGTTACAACATCACCAACGCGAAGTCCACGAATTTGCTCTTCTGTAATTGGTGCTTGTAATACAATCTCACGTTGCTCTGTTTTTTCTTGTGCTTCATGCTGAAGTGTATCTTCACCTTCTTGATATAACCAATCCATAATTTCACCTGTTTCAGGATGGATTGTTACACCTAGGCGGCGATATGCCCAGCAATTATACGCCACAGATACGTAGAAGCTAGCTGGCAGGCGGTTATACACGCCAATTTTACAGCCCAGTAAAGTTGTTTCTCCACCAAATCCCATCGTACCAATGCCAAGCTTATTCGCATTTTCTAATACGTACTCTTCAAGTTGTTGTAACTCTGGTACTGGATTGACATCATCTAATGTACGGAATAATTGATTTTTTGCTAATTCATAACCTGATGTGCGGTCTCCCCCGATACCAACACCAATTACACCAGCACTACATCCTTGACCTTGTGCTTGGTATACTGCATGAAGAAGGCATTTACGAATTCCTTCTAAATCACGGCCAGCTCGTCCAAGTCCTTCTAGTTCACACGGTAAGCTATATTGAATATTTTTATTCTCACAGCCACCACCTTTTAGGATTAAACGTGCATCAATATAATCTTTTTCCCATTGTTCAAACTTAATAACCGGTGTACCTGGTCCTAAATTATTTCCACTATTGTCTCCAAAAAGAGAGTCAACAGAATTTGGACGAAGTTTACCATCTTTTGTCGCCCGCTCAAGCGCATTATAGATAGCTTCCTTCAACTTTAATTGATTCACACCAACTGGTGTATAAATTTTAAACGTTGGCATCCCTGTATCTTGGCAAATCGGTGAGATGTTATCATCAGCCATTTTAATATTATTTGTAATTGTGCCAAGTGCCATCGCAGAACGAGTCCCTGCATTTTCTCGCTCTTTCGCTTGTTGAATCGCACGACGAACATCTTTCGGTAAGTTCGTTGACGTTTCAACAATTAGTTGATACATGCTTTCTTGAAGCTTTTCCATTGTTACTTCCCCCTCAATTGTGAACGCTACCAAAACGTTATGAGCTGAAAATTCCATTGTTATGCTCTTTAGCTTTTTATTTGTTTCACGCTATTAAAGCATAAATGAAATTTTTCACAACTTGATTATACCTCTTTTTCTATCGTCCTTCTATTATCCGCACAGAAAAAGGCTACCAAATTGGAATTGGCAGCCTTTTTAATATATTATTCGTCTTTTTTAAATTGCTCACATTTTAATTCTAATTCATCTAACATTGCAAGAAGACGATCTACATCTTCTAATTCTACTTCTTCAGGTTCAATTGTATCAATTACTTCAATGAACATATTTAAACGCTCTTTTAAATATACTAATTGTGTATCTTTATCTTGAATTGCTTTTCCCATGAAGGCACTCTCCTTTTAATTCGAGTTGCTTTTATTATACCGCAAAAATGATTGCTATGGGCATGAAATTTCACCAATTTTGTCACAATCATCCACTATAATGTAAGCCCTCTCTCTTTTCATGCTAAAAAGTTTCACTTTATAAAAAGCACATATTCTTCTATTATAGAGAATGGACAAATTGTTATTTCAATAGTCAAAGGAGTATTTCATATGACGATATCACAAAAAATGAAGCCGATTACTCCTTCTTACGATCCATGGGAAGCGTATATGGACCTTGAAGAGTACGGCAAACTACTATTAACAAATGTTGAATTTACAACGACGACGTTATGCAATATGCGCTGTGAGCATTGCGCTGTTGGTTACACGTTACAGCCGAAAGACCCAAATCCGCTTCCGATGGATCTTTTATTAAAACGATTAGATGAGATTCCTCATTTACGTTCTTTAAGTATTACTGGCGGAGAACCTATGCTTTCAAAAAAATCCGTCGACAACTATGTAACACCACTCTTAAAATACGCCCATGAACGAGGCGTTCGCACTCAAATCAACTCTAACTTAACTATAGATTTAGCACGTTACGAACAAATTATTCCTTATTTAGACGTGTTGCATATCTCTCATAACTGGGGAACAATTGATGACTTCGTTGAAGGCGGATTTGCAATGATGGAGCGTAAACCTACTTACGAACAACGTGCAAAATTATTCGAAAGAATGATTACAAATAGTAAGGCTCTATCAGATGCAGGTGTACTTGTATCTGCCGAAACAATGTTAAACAAAAGAACTCTACCACATATTGAACATATTCACCGCCAAATCGTCGAAGAGATGGGCTGTAAACGTCATGAAGTTCACCCAATGTATCCAAGTGACTTCGCGAGTAATCTAGAGATTTTAACAAAAGCTGAAATTCGTGATGCGATTGAGCATTTACTAGAAATTCGCGATGAAAATGTATGGATGTTATTTGGAACTTTACCTTTCTATGCTTGTAGCGATGACGAGCGAGACATTGCCACATTTAAAAAATTACAAGAGAGCAAAAATGTAACCGTTCGTAACGATCCAGATGGCCGTTCTCGTTTAAATATAAATATTTTCGATGGAAATATTATTGTGACGGACTTTGGTGATGTTCCACTTCTAGGAAACATACAAACAAACACATTACAAGAAGCATATGACAAATGGAGTGCTTCAAAAACAGCAAAATCATTAAGCTGTCACTGTCCTGCAGTAAAATGTCTTGGACCAAATGTTCTTGTAAAAAACAGCTACTATCCGACAGAAGATTTCTTATCAAAAACAGCAAACATTACATTATAAAAAAACGTCAGCTTATAAGCTGACGTTTTTTTATGTTATTGCGAGTGGGAAGAAGAAATGAATTTAAAAAATAAATGATCATGAATTGGAATCGCCGCTCCAATTCCTTGAGAAGTAATATTTTTCACAACAAGTCTTTTTTGATTTCCCTTTAATACAAGATACACTTCTCCAAATGTTACTTTTCCCTTTTCATTTACTGCTGGTGTATAAGCGTATAAATATCCGAGTTGACTCGGACTAATATTATACACACGCTCATGTCCAGTACCATAACCAATAGTTGTTTTAAACGAAAGGGGCAATTGTACTTTTTCAAGCGCTTTGAGAAGCATCATTTTTTTCACATCTGCAGCATCTTTCATATCTGCTGTTAAATCGCCTTCAACCGTCTTTTGTGTTTCTTGCTTATAGCGAAGTGGATATAAACGGTCTCCTCCGCGATTATCATACACATTTCGATTCACTTGTTTATATTCCCAATTAATCGATGTGTCTACTGATTCATAATGTAAAGCCCATTGACCTAAATAAATTTTTGCCCGGTACCCTACTGCAAGCGGCGCATTTGAAATTGTCGTTTCATTAAACATCCGAATTAAGTCTGGATTTTCAATTTTAATATTAGCTGTTTTCAATAGTTCTTGAGCAAACTTACTTGGCTGTAAACGTGGCAAATCTTGCGCATCATTTGGAAATGTATTGTCTTTTGAAATATTTAAAACAGATGAAGGCATTTTTGTTCCTACTGTTGTCTTTGCAAAACTCATGTTAGGAAATAATAAAATAAACGAGACCATAGTTGAAAGACATATGCTGTATACTCGTTTCACCTGTCTGGCTCCTTCCTATGTAAAGGTATATATACTACTTTGTTTATTGTTTTCTCTGAGCACAATTGTTATGCCTATTTTTCATAATAAATAAAAACCAATTCCCATAATGACATACGCCGCTAGTAAAGTGCCGCCTTCAAACCAGTTTGTATCTCCATCATTTGAAATCGCAATCGTTAAGAAAACGGCTGTAATCATAGATACAAGTTCTGGTATGGTAAATACTAAAGGCATCCTCTGCGCGAAGAACATAGATAGCAATACTAGTACAGGAGCAACAAACATGGCGATTTGTAATGTAGAACCTATTGCAATTTCGACTGCAATATTTACTTTATTTTTATAAGCCATAATAATTGCAGATGCATGTTCCGCTGCATTTCCAACAATTGCAACGATAATAACCCCTATAAATAATTCTGACCAACCAAATGATTTTGCAACAGTTTCAAAAGTATGCACGAGCGCCTCTGATACATAAGCTACCGCCAGTGTTGCTATCGCTAAAATAAGGAGTGCCTTCCCTTTCGACCACTCTGGCTCTTCTTCATGCGCTACTTCGTCACTTTTATGTTGATATACACCACGGTGCGTAACTAACTTAAATAGTAATGCAGCAATGTACATGATAATCATAATAATAGAAACACCTATACTTAATTGATACGTCTTGCCAGCGTCCATCTTCATTGAA
>NZ_JAKUFY010000098.1:0-20866 GCF_022663675.1 Bacillus cereus group sp. BfR-BA-01355 | reverse complement strand
CCATTATTTCCTTGTTGAGATCCTCTTCCGTTGTTCCCTTGCTGATTCCCATTATTTCCTTGTTGAGATCCTCTTCCATTGTTCCCTTGTCGGTCCCCATTATTTCCTTGTTGAGATCCTCTTCCATTGTTCCCTTGTCGGTCCCCATTATTTCCCTGTTGAGATTCTCTACTGTTATTCTCCTGTTGATTCCCTCTATTTTCTTGCTGGGATCCTCTTCCATTGTTTTCTTTTATTTGCTTCGATGGCTGTTCTTCTGTTTTCTTTTGTTCTTTATGCTCTGGCTTCTCATATTTTTTTTCTTGTACGGGAGACAAATCCGGTGATGCATCAGGAGATGACTCCGGCTGCAATTGTATCTCTTCTTCGTTTTCCACCGGATTAGACGGCGTGGCAGGAGGCGTAAGCGATTTGTTCTTCTCACTCTCTTGCTTTATATAGACACCTGTGCCAATTCCAGCTTTTCTAGCATTCTCTCGTACTTGCATTGTGCTACTTTGATATTCAACTGTAATATGTTTTAGCTCATATTCTTTCTTTAATTCTTTCATCGCCTTTTCCAACTGTGGTTCTAGTGCCTTGTCCTTTGCAACAGCTGTTAGCATAACTTGCTTATCATTCGTTAAATACTTATCCTCTTGACTTTGCTTTATAATCCTACGTATTACTTCTTGCAATTGTTTATTTTCCCATTGCTTCAATTCTTTTAAAATACGCCTTCCATCATCATTACAAGCCTGCAAATCTATAACACGAAAATCCTTTGTTACGCTCACCTCTAAACTTGGATTTATATCAACTGAGACGTAAGCAAATACTTTTTCTTCTGGTTGGTTGTAGAAAAACAGCACTGCAAATAGAAAACAAGCAACAAGTATTGATGCAGGTTTTAAAAAGGAAGGGATCGAAAAATGCGATGCTTTTTGTTCTTGCTCATCAAATAAGATTTCCTCCCCGATTATGCAAGAATCCCCTTTTCTTTTACACGTAATAAACTCTCCATTTGGTGTTAAAACAACTACGCTATGCTTTTTTATATCCATCACAATTCCTTTATTCATCATGCTTTTCCCCTCTTATGTAATCCAGAATATATGTATAGTTGTTTGCAAAAATAATACACATTGCAATAATGTATTTTCTATGTCGTTCCAACGTTTTACGACTTACCCTAACACGTGGTTCTATATGTTTAAGCGGTAACTTTTTCTTTCGGAACAGCTCTTCCATCATTTCCTCTTCTTTTATAATAATTTTTACAATTTCTATTAAGTGCTCACGTGTATCACGATGCTTAGGAGATTCTTTAGCAAGCTCTGAGAATGTGATTTTAAACTCAGCTAGCACACTTTGAAAATGAAGAATTTCCTCCTTACGGTTACTATTTTCCATCTCTTTCATATACTCCGTAAGCGATACTTGCATTTCTAACATTTCCTCTTGCTCATCTTCTTTTAAAAAGACAAAGTTATGTTTAGACTCCTTACGTATATAGTCAATTACATCTCTTTTTATAAGAAGATCAGCAAACGCTAAAAAGGATTTTCCTTTTGTATATGAATACTGTTCAATTGCTTCGTTAAACGCAAACAATCCAATGCTATATTCATCATCCTGTTCTGTAATATATCGGCGGCAGACAGATGAGATTGATTTTCTAATAAAAGGCTGATACTGTACGATAAACGCTTCTTTGTCTTCTTCGTTGTTTTGTATGTTACATACGATATCTTCTATTTTCGGTTTTCTTAAGATCTTCATTACTAAACTCAACACTTGTAATCTCCCAGCCTCCTTCAAATAGCAAAATGGCCACTACACAAGTGACCATTTAACCAGATTTTCTTGGTACTTTTCTTCGGTCTTGTCTTCTTGCTGTTAGTTATATTTTTCGATTCTAACTTTTCCTAACGTTTTCTTAATGATTTTCCTTTTCTCTCGGCACAAAAGTTAAGTTTTAATTTTTATCTACTTTCTTATTTTCTACCGTTCGTTTTGCTTATTCTTTTTCTATTTTATCTGCAATCCTTGAATAACTCTTCTCTATATCATTGGTAATTTCATCCTTTTATTTCGGATGCCCACTTAATCTAGTAAATTTATTAATGCTTCTATATTCTTTCATAGTCATTTTTCTTCTATTTATTTTCTTCACTATACATATTCGGAGGAATACATAGTTTTATGGGGGTCAAAAAATATTTTTTTAAAAAATACATATTTATTTCAAAAATAAAAACCATCAATTTGAAAAAGGATAATCAAATTGATGGTTTTCTTATAATATCTATTAAATTGGATTCTCATTTTGTACATTTTATCATGATTGAGGAGAGAAAAGATTAATATAAACCGATGCAGCTAAGTCATATTATCGAATCGAATGTAGTGTAATCACATATTTCTCATTCTCTTAAGTAAGGACTAAAAATAACCTATCCATAGAGCTACTAAAACCACTACGAATAAAGCAAAGCAACATGTAATATTTCGAATCCACTTTTGTATATCATCAAAATACTTTTCTATAAATGCAGTGTAAATAGAAAGCATAAGAAGTAGCACAATGAAAGTAAAGGATCCCAATTTATCGTTAAATCTTTCATTAGTAAATGTACTTACATGAAGGAATAGAAAAACAAACGTTACTATGAATAGCTCAAATAGCCTTTTTTATTCTCCCCACCACCACCTTACAGTAATTCCCTTTTATTCCATTTTATCAGAACATACTGTGTAGCAGTATATGAATATTATATTCATTTCAAAAAGGCCAACAATACAAGATCGTTAGCCTCTACTTTCCATATTCGCACCTTTTATCACTTTACTTCCTAACAACCGGAATCCACATTTCACCAAATACTAGGCCATTTCTCTGTCCCATCTCAACCGTTGTATTCGGTCCACCAACATAGGCAAAATCCTTTGCTTCTGGTAAAGCTTGACCGAAGGCGATGCCAGTAAGCTTATTACTTAGCTCTTTAGCCGTTTTGTCTTCCCCTTTCACTACTAAGTATTCTCCCCTCGGAAACTGAATCACTCTAGATTCTTCTTCTATTTGTGCTTCTGTCATGACACCCGCATAATACATCATTTTGTTATTCACCGCTTCGCTCACGGAAAAAATGTATTCATTTGTAGCTAAAGCTTTTAAAGTGTCCAGCCTTCCATCTTCTTTAACAGCCGACCAAAAGTCTTCCTTTTCTTTATTTATTCCAGCAAAGTTTGTGTATTCACTCTTAATTTCAGTTCCAATACCTAACACAATAAAGCTATCTTTTTCTTCTATAGTATAATTTTTCATATTCAAAACCTGCCTCTTTTTTATTAATCAAACGATTTATCTTTTCATCTGATACGTTTATAATACCTTTAAACCATGTCAAAAAATGATACTGTTTAGGAGACCAAAATGAAAAAAGTTGAACGGATTAATACAATTATGCGGTATATCAACAACCGCTCTCACTTTACAATTTCTGAAATTATACAAGAATTTAACATATCACGGTCGACAGCTATTAGAGACATTAGAGAAATTGAAGCTATGGGAATGCCACTGGTCGCTGAAGTTGGGAGAACGGGTGGATATTTTGTTATGCATAATTCTATCCTGCCCGTTGTTCGCTTTACTGATAATGAAGTGAAAGCTCTTTTTATTGCCTTTATGGCTACGAGGAATCAACAACTTCCCTACCTAAAGAGTCGTCAATCTTTAGCCGAAAAACTACTAGGACTCATCTCAGAAACCCAGCAAGATGACCTCGTTCTTTTAAATCAACTCTTGCTTTTCCAAGGGACTAACCCTCATAATCCCGATCTACTTGAGCTTTCTGATCTCCCCCATCCTATGTTAGAAAAACTCATTCAAATCCTTCTTTTGGATAACCATTTATTGATTACTATGAAAGAAGATGAAGAAATCAAGTCTTATCCAATTTATCTATTGCACCTTTATCAAGAAAAAAGCCATTGGATCATTGAAGGGTTTGACTTAAAAAAAGAAAAGAAGATGATGTTTCCTGTCGATGATCTCATTAATATCGAACCATACACGACGAACAAAAGGCTAAATAAGAAAAAGATTTTAGAAAAACTAAGTAAGAAGGACGAAGCAATTAACCTTGTATTTGAACTTGGTCCGACAGCAATTGCCCAGTTCAAAAAATACCATCCTTTAAAAATTTCAATATCTTATACTAATCCTTACCAATCCACAGCCATTTTAAAAGCTTTTATCAATGTTAACAATCCCGATGAAGTGACGGAAATAATAAATTGGCTGCTTTTTCTAGGGAAGGATATTAAAATCAAAGAAATACCCGATGAAGTATTAGCAGATTTACAAAAACGAGTGTGCTTATACATTCCATAAGCAGTGAGCCTCAAATATTAAGCTTGATCACTGGATAATTATCCTATTTTTAAATACCATTTCATTTACTACAATGAGAGCATGATAAATAATAAAAGCACGGAAAATCTCCCGTGCTTTTCTAAATATATATTATTCCTGAAGGTTTCGTTTATCTCGTTTCTTACCCTAACTGACGTTTAAATGCTTTACTGGCGAAAAAGTAAGAGATGACCATTATACCTACGCACCAAGCGAGTGCAATCCAAATATCGTTACCCACAGTTCCTTCATATAAAAGAGCACGAATCGCATTCACGATTGAAGTTACAGGCTGATTCTCTGCAAACGCACGAACAATTTTTGGCATCGTTTCGGTAGGCACAAAGGCCGAACTAATAAATGGAAGAAAAACTAGCGGGTACGAGTAAGCAGTCGCCCCTTCCATAGACTTCGCTTTCAATCCTGGAATGATAGCTAGCCATGTTAGCGCCAGCGTAAACATCCCAAGTATTCCAGCTACCGCGAGCCACTCTAGAATATTAGCACTGGAACGGAAACCCATTAATAATGCAACAAGAATAACCACCACGATAGTAAGTACATTAGCAACAAAAGAGGTTAAAACGTGAGCCCACAATATCGATGAGCGCTTAATAGGCATCGTAATGAAACGTGCCATCAGCCCACTCTTTACATCCGTAAATAGTCGCACGGAAGTGTAAGCTACACCGGATGCGATAGCCATTAGCAAAATTCCCGGCAATAAATAATTAACGTAGTTTTCCGTTCCAGTTTTTATTGCGCCGCCAAACACGTAGACAAATAATAGCATCATCATAATCGGTGTAATCGCTACTGTAATAATTGTATCCGGACTGCGCATAATGTTACGCATTAAACGACCTAGTAATACACCTGTTTTACTTTTCATTTACATCTCCTCCTTTTTGCCAATGATCGAAAGGAATATTTCTTCCAATGTCGGTTGCTTCTCGATATACTCCACTTTTGCTGGCGGGAACATCTCTTTTAGTTCAGCAAGAGTACCTGTCGTAATAATTTTTCCGCCATGCAAAATAGCGATACGGTCTGCCAGTTGTTCTGCTTCCTCCAAGTACTGAGTCGTAAGCAAAATAGTTGTACCGCTACCAGCAAGTTCCTTGACTGTATCCCACACTTCGATTCGCGCTTCAGGATCAAGTCCAGTCGTTGGTTCGTCAAGAAAAATAACTGCTGGCGCCCCAATCAAACTCATCGCGATATCAAGCCGGCGCTTCATCCCGCCTGAATACTGATCTGCCCTTTGGTTTGCCGCATCAGTCAGGCTAAATCTTGCAAGTAGATTGTCAGCAACTTGAGCGGGATTGGAAACACCACGTAATTTGGCGATCATTATCAAGTTTTCCCTCCCAGTCAGCATACCGTCTAAAGCTGCGAACTGCCCTGTCAAACTGATACTTTGACGAACATGATCTGATTGACTCTGTACATCAAATCCACAAATACTTACTTCACCGCTATCTTGCTTCATTAGTGTCGAAAGGATGTTGACCGTTGTCGTCTTTCCCGCTCCATTTGAGCCTAGCAGCGCGAAAATTTCTCCACGCTGCACCTCAAAATCTACCCCTTTTAAAACTTCCTTGTCTTTAAAGGATTTTTTCAAGCCTTTTACAGAAATCGCTGCATGACTCATACTTTTTTCCTCCCTATAAAAATGTTTTGCGAAGACTATTTATTTACCTCTATCTATTTAGTATCACTGATATTCTGTATTACTTAGTACCGAGTTAAAAATATAACTGAATAGCTATGATGGCAATTCATATGTGTAACCAGCTAATCAGTCGGTACTACTTATTCCATTTATTTTTTTCTCAATTTCTTCATAATACTTTCATTCAAATCTTCACGATACTTGGAGACGTAAGTTTTAGCATTTGCCACTAGTTCGTCAGCAAAGGAAGCCACGTCATCCCCAGTAATGTCAAGCACTTGTCTTCCTTCCGCTGCACCCGCTTCGAACAAATCGATTAATTCATACTGTATGTGTAACATATCCATCCCGTTACCCGCTGAAAAATTCCACATGTAGTTTTGAATTTTCTTAAATACAAATTGGTAGTCCTCTGGCAGAGCCTCAACTCGTGCCATCATCATTTTGTACTCTTTTTTATCACCAATTAACTTTTTGAACATTTCTAACATCTTATTTTCCTCCTTTTTTATAAAACCGAACAAGAAATTCTCAAAATATCGGCCGGAACATTTTATCTTATGAACCTATTTTGACTTCAAGACGTTAATTTTTGACGATACAAAATCCCATTTTTTCCAAAACAATTCAAGCTCCTGGCGGCCTTCTTCATTTAATGAATAAAACTTACGCGGCGGTCCCATATCTGATGGTTTCTTTTCAATATTCACAAGCTTTTTCTTCTCTAATCGTACGAGGATGGTATACACCGTACCTTCCACAACTTCGGTAAACCCAAGATCATTCAGGTGGCGGGTAATCTCATAGCCATACGTTTCACGGCGACTAATGATTTCCAGTACACACCCTTCCAGTGAACCTTTCAGCATTTCAGTTAAATTTTCCATGTCCTGATCCTCCTTTACCCCCTATTCTGTCTGACTTATATTTAGTATCACAGAGTACTAAGGCGAATTTTTTACTGAATAGTTTTTGTGAATCCGAACTATTCAGTATCACTTATTACATCTACATTGTATGACTAAGTAGTTGTGGATGTCAACTTTATTTTCAAAAAAATTAAAAATCCGCTTTACCCTAATCGGATACAGCCTACTTTTTTGTTGTAAGGACCATCACACTAGCAAAACAGAACTGATTCAAATTGTAATTTAAATCAGCTCTGTTTTATTGTTTTTATACCGATATATCTTGTTTTTTCACGATACAAATTGTTTCTCACTACCATTCCCATTGCATATAAAGCATAAAGGCAAGTGCGATCAGAGAAAATTTCCAGAGATTATCCGTACATGATACGAGCCCCTAAAATACAATTCTGCTAGAAATTTTTTCTCTATATTCTCTTTTATTTTATTTCTGATAGTTGATTAACAACACTATCTAAAAATTTTTCTACCTTTTCTTTTGATGTATCCGGCGCATGATAACCAATCGTAAATGTAAGTCTTCCATTATAAGAGCTTACTCCCATTGAAAAGAATGGTGCATACATAATAGGTGATGCCATATACCCGTCCTCAGCTTGAATTTGACCAAACTGAATAGGTTCCTCAGCGATCACTCCCAAATTTGTCAGTAATGGCAACGCCATCCCCATCTGTACAGCCTCTTCATATTGCTGATTATACATTTCCTTCACTGTAGATAGCTTCATTTCTGCCAGTAGCTCCATTCCTGCTGCTGAAGAAAGACCTGGATTTTGAGACTTTATTTTATCCATTGATTGTTTAACTCGAACAAGAGTCTGCTTAAATGTTTCATCGTCTTCCATTTTAATCACTGGCATTTCCATACCGGATAAGTTGCAAATAGCACCAGTTGTATTATTAGGCAGATATCGACGTAAATCAATTGTCAAGCCAATCATTTTTTCTGCAGTGCGAGGTTCTGCATACACAGTGAAATGTGATAAAGCTCGGAAGTATGCAGTCATGATTACATCATTCAAGGTAGCCTGTTGTGCTTTTGTCCATTGGGTTAAACGTAGAGTTTGCTCATGGCTCAATCGCCGTACGGACATTTGGGGAAATTTATTTTTGTTAGGTTGAGATGGAAAAGACCATAACGATGCCTGTTGTTCTTGGTTAGGACGATACGCACTTTTTATGTCCGATATTCCAGCGTATTTGAATACATGTGATTGATCTCGACAACTCTCATTTCCCTCATCAAATTCCTTTATAATTTGCTTCTTAGACCGTCCCAATGAAAGGTGCGTATATATTGTTCCAAGCAATTTAATATATTCCTTGACTCCTGCACCATCTGAACATAGATGAGATAATTTCACAACTAACATATCTGTTGTAGTGCCCCGTAATAATTTCGTTTGAACCATAGGCCCCTGTATACGATCACCAGGTTCTTTAATAAAATCTATTGCCATTATTTCAAGTTCTTGATTATTTCCTTCTGCAAAAAAGCAAATAGATGAGTTAGTGTCAGATGAATGTTCCTCCCAGTAAGGAATATCATTTTCTACAAACCGGCTGTTCAAAACTGGTTGCAATTGCAACGTTATCCTTACTGATTCTTCAAGTATTTCCTTGGATATACCTACAGGAAAATAAAGAACTGCATTAATTTGTTGATCTGCAGAATAAAGACCTAATACATAATTCATTCGATCTTGTGGTGTTACTGAATACTTTCTTTTCTCCATAATTCCGTCCCCCTTTAGGACTTTTTGTATAACCCTATTTTCCATATGCTTGTAATTTTTCTAGTCATTTTTCTTCAAGAGCTAATAACGCTTATTTTTCGAATTTTTAACGAAATCATCTTCTCCGTATTGGTTTCATTCTTTTTGCAGGTGATATATCCATTATTTTATTGTTATTAACACTGCCTAACCTCCCAATGAAACCAAACAAAAATAAATTAAGTTTACATATACATAAACATTTTATTATAACGTCTATAAATTATCAATACAGCAAATAAATCATTTTTATGTCTGTCAATAAAAAACAATATATTCAAGGGCTACTTCATAATAAAAGATTGATGTGCATGTATATGTACCCATATCACTATCAAAATAAGAATGAGAATTTTTTCAACAAAAATAAGCTGCAGATATTGATTTTACAGTAAAAAAAGCCCCTCCATTTTGAAAATGAGTAGGGCTATTTCCAATTTGAATTTTATAAAAGAATGATTATCATAAATAATATTTTACTTTTTAGTCTACCTTATTATTTTTAATCCATTTTCCTAATAAATGAATGGATTTTATTCATATAATTTGAGGTGGTATCGTTGGTTTTTAAAAATAGAAAGCTTATTTTCAAATCAAATGAAAAAGAGGTGAAATTATAGATATTCATGTAAAAATTTCGTTTTGGGGATACTTAAAATCTTAAGGTGATGGGCATGTGGTGTTACACTTTAAAAGCTTTATAAAATTATAAAATTTATAGATATAGCAAATTTTCTTTATTAATAATCATTTGTATGTATGTATGTATGTATGTATGTATGTATGTACGTTTACTCACACACATACAAATGATTTATAAAGCCACAATTAAATGAAAACATCTTTTCTGTTACGATAACATCATAGCCATGTCTTCTGCTGCATTTGTAATTAGTTTTAAACCAAATGTTTCTTGTAATACATCAAGCACGCCAGGTGAAATAAATTCAGGAGCCTTTGGACCGATGCGAATATCTTGAATTCCAAGACTAAATAGCCCGAGCAAAATGGCAACTGCTTTTTGTTCAAACCATGATAGGACAATACTTACTGGCAATTCGTTCACTTCACATTGAAAAGCATCTGCTAAAGCGGCCGCTATTTTCACTGTAGAAATGGAGTTGTTACATTGTCCTAAGTCAATGTAACGCGGAATTTCCGTGCCAGGTACAACACCGTAATCCACATCATTAAAGCGGAATTTCCCGCAAGAAGTTGTTAAAATAACTGTTTCTGGTGGAAGTGATGTTGCTAATTCACGATAGTATTCCCCACCTTTCCCTGGTGCATCACAACCGGCGATAACAAAGAAACGCTTTATTTTCCCTTCTTTTACTGCATCAATAATTTCTGGAGCTAATGATAATACTGTATTATGATGAAACCCTGTCACTAACTGTTCATCCGACTCCATATGTACTTCTGGAAGTTCTAGCGTTTTTTGAATTAATGGTGTAAAATCATCATTTTCAATTTTTTGTACACCTTCTAAACCTGCAATGTCATATGAAAAGAATCGATCAGAGTACGAGCCTTTAATTGGCATAACACAGTTCGTTGTAGCTAATATGGCACCAGTAAATTTTTCAAAAAGGCGTCTTTGATCATACCATGCCTTACCGATGTTTCCTTTTAAATGTTTATATTTTTTCAGCTGCGGGTATCCGTGTGCTGGTAGCATTTCAGAATGCGTATAAATATTAATGTCTTTTCCTTCTGTTTGCTTTAATAGTTCTTCTAATGCAAATAAATTATGGCCCGTAACTACAATTGCTTTACCTTCTACACGATTTTGTGAAATTTGTACAGGTTCTGGCACACCAAAATGATTCGTATGTGCCTCATCCAATAACTCCATCACCCGTAAAGCTGATTTCCCAACTTTCATAGCCATATCAATATGCTCTTGTTCGTTAAAATTAGAATTTGTTAATGTCATATATAAAGCTTCTTGTGTTGTAGCATCTACAAATGCATCCGTATACCCTAGCTGAGCAGCATGTGTGCGATAAGCTGCAATTCCTTTTAGCCCAAACACAATCGTATCTTGTAAACTCGCAATCGTTTCATTCTTGCCACAAACACCCATTACTTTACAACCGCCTGTTGGCGTTTGTTCACATTGATAACAAAACATATCATCCCACCCTCTCCCAATCATTCATTACACCTTAAGCATAATACCCATTGAAAAAAAGTGATGTGATATCAATCACAATAATATATAAAGATTTGTGACAGTTCATATTGTTGACATAATATTTTTATTGACATCCAAAAATATACATTAGTGTGCACACATCTTTCGATACTTTTAAATAACTAAATAATTAATTTGGAGAAATATATACAATGAAAAAATTTTTTTGAATCCCTTATACAAATAGTTGCAATTCATCACATATGAAAATAGACATAAAAATACGCTATTCTTTCTATCATTCAATAGAAAGAATAGCGTATTTTTTATTTTAAGGAACTATCATTTTTTTATTAAAGCCTTTATTGTAAACCTCTTTATTTACAATACATTTACACTATCTTAACATTACTTACATTATTTATATGATATATTTATATAGAAGCTACTTAAGAAATTTCATATACATTTTATCTTTATGATCTCTAATCTAATCAATAAAAAGATCATGTTATATTTTTATAACAGGGGTGAATTAGAATGACTGAAACTTTAAAAACACTTATAATGCTTGATGCTACTTACGTTGTTATTGCAATTATGACAGTACTAGTATTTGTATACTTGGAATTAAAATCTCAGTAATATATGCTGGCGTAATCGACAGATTCAGCATTTAAATATAGTTAGAAGAACGAGAGGAGAAAATTATTTCTCCTCTCGTTTGTATTTCTACAATTTCTTATTTTAATAAATCCAATGTATGTAAAAGTAATCCCCTGTCTCCTACTTCCCCGTGACCAGGTACTACCAAATTTATATTTCTATATCGCTTCAGCATATTCTCAATCGATGTGGACCATTCATTTACGTATGCATCTGCAACATTTCCTAAATCTTTTGCTTCCGCAGATTTCACTAAACAGCCTCCAGCTAAAATTTTATATTGTGGCAACCAAACAACAATATTATCTTCTGTACGTCCTTTCCCTGGATGGAACGTTTCTACTTTTGTATTGCCAAACTTCAAACTCGTAATTGTTTGTAAATCTCCAAGCGGCTCTTTATATCCATTTTTCTTTGCTAATTCTGCAGTTAATGCTGTACTATGCGCTTTAATACCTCTTTCTTTCAACGTTTTTATTCCGCCAATTCGATCAGCGTGCGCATGTGTAATAATGAAATCCGTTACGCGCTTCTGAAATTTCTTTTCTACCATTTCTATTAGTTCCTTCGTTAATTTGTCATCCCAATCTGAAACTCCACAATATTCATACTTAATCTCCCCTCATTACCAATACTCCATTTTTCTATTACACTTAAAACCAAAATTATATTTTGTTAAATTATAACATTCGGACTATAATTTATTTATAGCCCATTAACGGAGGTGTTTGCAATGACTCTCTTCGCTTCCCCATCATTATTCATAGTGGCAATCCTTTCATTTGCACTAGCTTATTTCATTGGAGTAAAACAATACACTTGGCTCTTATCAGGATTCAACGAACGCCGCGTGCCTGATAAAGTGAAGTTATCAAAAATAGTTGGTCTTTATAATTTAGTTGCTGGTGTCATTGCCACAATCGGTAGTGTCTTCACTACTCCTAATGTCACGATCGTTATTCCTATCATTATAATTGGACACTTTATTATCGCCGCTTATGTAAATACACGCATGGTGCAGTGAAAAAAGATCACCCAAATGGATGATCTTTTTTATAATTTATCAACATATTGCTTCGCTTCTAGTAAGGAAAAACCAAAAGCTTCTCTTACTCTCTTAACTGCTGTAATTTTTTTGCCTTCTTCTACAAGCTGGCGTAGTTCTTTATTAATTTCAGGTTCTCTTTCTATAATTCCCATTTCTTTCGTAATTAATTGTAATCTATCTGCAATTCTCTTTAAACGCGCATCATTTTTCTTTTCAATTGTAGTTAATTTTTCAGCGATATAAATGAAACCAAAGGCTACTATCGGTATAACCATCCAGAATTCCATGAATGTTCCCCCTTACTAACTTTCATTTGTTTTATTTCACTAACTTATGTAAATTTTACCACATCAAACATTTAATGTATAATACTACTATATCAAACTGTTAATAAAACCTATTATTTTAGGGGGACACTTTATGAAAAGATTTTTAAATACGTTACTTCAATTTGTAGTTCTTTCAATCGTGCTACATTTATTATTTGATATAGTGGGTTGGCTTGTTTTCAATGCACCAATTAAAAACAAACAAATCATCATTTCTTTAATAACAACCTCATGGATTATGTACATGTACCGCGATAAATTTTTTAAAACATTCACTTCAAATTAACTAAAAAACTTCATCTTTGATCGATGAAGTTTTTTCTTTTTCTCTCACACTCTCTATTCACTATAGTATAATAGAACTAACATTCTGTCTTTTTTGAAGAAAGGAGTCACTATGAACTTAAAAAGTAACAATATATACGAGAAAATGAACCAATATTCCGTTGCAGGTTTAAGTCTTGCCGTTATACGTGACGGCAAACTAGACGAAGCGATTACTTTCGGAACACTTGAATCTGGAACAACTAGAACTGTCACTACGAATTCTATATTTAATTCTTGTTCTATTAGTAAGTTTATCACTACAATGTTCGTACTAACGTTATCAGATCAAGAAATCATACATTTAGATGGAGACGTAAATGATAGACTTACATCTTGGAACATACCTACCAATCTATTTACCTCACAGAAAAAAGTCACCCTGCGAAATTTATTAAGTCACCAATCTGGAATTATTGATCCTCCTAATAGTTTTGAACATTTTACATTTGCACAAGGGCGACCAAACTTATCTGAACTCCTTGCTGGTAAAACATCATATTGTTCAGTACCAATAGAAATAACTTATAAACCAGAAAGTGAATTTCACTACTCTGATGCAAACTTTTGTATTATCGAACTACTACTTGAAGATATAACTGGAAAACCATTTAACCTTTTACTTGAAGAATATATCTTTCAGCCACTACAAATGAAAAATAGTACACTCTTCTCTCCAAAAGACATAGATAAAACCGATGTTTTTGCTTGCGGCCATAATAAAGATAGAACTGTAACAAATGAGAGATTTCCATTTTATCCATTCGCAGCTGCTTCAGGCATTTGGACAACACCAACTGACTTATCAGCTTTAGTCATTGAAATCATTCATTCCTTACAAGGAAAGGGCAAACTAAAACTTTCTCAAAAATTAGTACTAGACATGATTTCTCCTCAAGGTTGCTCAAAATGGACTGGATTAGGTGTTTTTCTAGATGATTCTAATGAAGAATTACAGATTTATTCACTCGGATGGAGCGTCGGATTTCAATGTATGATGGTTTGTTATCCATACTGCGGGAATGGCGCTGTTATTATGACCAATTCCGATTTAGGTGTTCATCAAATGGAAGGGATCATTGGTGAGGTTGTAAAAACGTTATCCTTATAATGAAAATAAAGAAGCTGTTCCTTCCAGCTTCTTTATCTATATAACATTTTTCGCAACAATTTTTATATGTTCTGGTGCGATAATTTCCGTTATACTTTCCTGGAAATCTTCATGTAACATTTCTTCCAAATGTTCTAACTGCACTTCAACATGAGTGCATTCTAAATTATGTATATTTAATAGTGCATAATGATCTTTTTTCTTAATTACTAAATATTGATTTTCCTCTGTCACAAGTACAGAACCTAATCGGACTCCTAGTAAGCGTTGATCATCAAACTTCATAATTACTTCTCCTTCCCTTATATAAACGAAACTGCAATGAAAATAATTACATTTATGGAAAAACACGCTTATTTAGACTATATCATAATTTACTAAAATAGAAATATCTTTTTCTGTTTTAATAAAAATCCCTATTTTTTCATATATTTCGATACAAAAAACTTTCTCAACATTAAATTTGAATTTTCAGTTTTTAATTCTATGAAAATCTATTATAATAAAGTTAATAAATGTTTGACCTCTCCTAATTCATGTACATATGGATGATCAGTAGTTATTGCTACTGATCTATTTTTTTGATTTCAGAAAGCAAATATACTGCATCCTTTCCTACACCACAAATAAGTGCGGAACCCCTTTGAGATTGCCATGGTAAACCGATATAATACAATCCTTTTACTGGACTGATTCCCTTTATATGATTAGGAAATCCTTTCTCATTCACTGCCTGTTCAATTTCAATCCAATTATAATTTTGTACAAAACCAGTTGACCATATAACGCTTTCTGCACTATAAGTATCACCATTCTGAAACATAATGTTATTTCCTGATGCACTTACTACTTTTTCTTGCAGTTTGATTGCTCCATTACGAATAAGTTTCTTACCTTCAAAACCGAAAATATGGTCCTTTCTCTTCTGAAACCATCTTCCCCTCTTTGTATTTATTTCAGCGTACAATAAACCCACTTTTTCTAGCAGATTAAAAATACTTTTTCCAAAAAGTTGTAACGGTAAAAACGTTAAAGGATGACTAATAGACACCGTAACTTCATGAGTCTTTGCCAGTTCTACTGCAATTTGCATTCCTGAATTCCCACCACCTACTACTAGTACTTTTCCCTTAGGAATTTGTGATGGTGATTTATATTGTGATGAATGTATTTGAAAAATATGTGATGATAGAT
Organism: Bacillus cereus group sp. BfR-BA-01355; assembly: GCF_022663675.1. Taxonomy (NCBI): domain Bacteria; kingdom Bacillati; phylum Bacillota; class Bacilli; order Caryophanales; family Bacillaceae; genus Bacillus; species Bacillus cereus group sp. BfR-BA-01355. Next base: position 5,276 of record NZ_JAKUFY010000098.1, on the reverse strand, counting down.
TTGCTGAAACTGAGGGAATAAACGGTTGCTGAAAACCACCTGATGCGATAATAACTTTTTTCGTTTGTAAAATTTCTGTAGGAGTGTGTAATTCAAATATTTCTTTTTCTTTCTTTATCTTTAAAACTTCCGTTTGTAATTGTACCGGTAATTGAAAATGTCTTGCATATTCTTCTAAATAAGTTGCAATTTCATCTTTATATGGAAATTCATTTTTTTCACCTATTAACGTCATACCCGGCAAGCTACTGTAAGACCTTGAGGTAAAAAGCTGCAAAGAATCATATCGATTTCTCCATGAATCACCAACTCGTTTTCCTGCCTCAAGTAATAAAAAATTATACCCTTCTTGCTTCAAGTAATATCCCATTGTTAATCCAGCTTGACCCGCCCCAATAATAATTAGATCTTTCATTCTAATCCCTCCTCTTCTTAAACATATGAATACTTGTTCATGTGTTCATACGTTTCCATAATCATAACATTTTCTTTTTATATGATTCAATATCTACTCAAAATAAAAAAGAGCAGTTCACTGCTCTATGAACTACTCTTCATTCCATTTCTACAATTTTTCCTCGTATAGTGTAATTCTATTTGAAAACGGATCAATTACAGTTAATTCAATTGTACCCCAAGGTGTTTTTTCTATATTCGGCTTCGAATAAGCATATTCTTTACTTAATAATACAGAATGATAATCCTTTACATCATCTATTTTGATCCGAATCGCACCACCTGGTGAGGCATCACCATGATGTTCTGATAAATGTATCACAGCATCCTGTAACGAAATTTGCAAATATAATGGCATATTTTCCTCATACCGATGTTCCCAATCCAGTTTAAATCCTAAAAAACCTAAGTAAAATAGTTTTGCTTTTTCAATATCAAAAATTCTAAATATAGGTGTTATCATTTATACTCTCCTCCTATTTATAAACATCTGCTGCCAATTCTCTCAAAACATCCACGTTTACTACTTCATAGCATCCATCGTTCTTCTTTATTATCTCTTTATCACAAAAAATATTTAATGTTCGCAACAAATGCCGATAGCTCGTTCCTAACAATTCCGCTATTTCCGTTAAATTCCCACTAAATACAATTCTATTTTCATACTGAACTGCTCGTTCCCCTGCTGCTAACATGTAACTCGCAAGTCTATTTTCAAGCGGATACAATAAATTAATTGTACTATTTTTTGAAAGTCGATTTAACTTATGTGCTAACGATCCACAAATACATCTTAAAAATTTCGCATCATGAAATAGCTGATTTCTCACTTTTCCTAATGGTAAACCAACACAATATGAATCTGCCATTACTTGTACATTTGAAGTAATCCTTTGGGAATGAATTAACTCCACATCTCCAAGTAACTGCAAACTATCATAAAAACACAGTAATACGGATTTCCCGTTACTTAATGTGTTAAACGCTTTCGCTTTTCCTTCAACAAAGAAATATAAATAATCTATCTCTTCATTTTCTCTACAAATAAACTCATTCTTTTTAAAAAATATAAGTTCCATATATGGCTTCATATCATGACTAAAAAATGAATCAATATTATTTTTCTTCATATACTCTGCTAATTTAATAGAATTACATACTTTCTTCATAGTTCCCCACCTTTACAACTCATCCCCATTGTAATCAAAATTTTCTTCTTCCACTATGACATATGTCATAACAATACACAATTTCAGCATGATACAGTCATTACAAATATGAAATACAAAGGGGATATTACATTGTATAACTTTCTTTCTGTCTTTATTGGTGTGCTCATCGCCGTTATGCTTCCATTGAATGGGATTTTATCTGAGTTAATTGGCAAGTACACAGCAAGCGTGGTCATTCACCTTGTCGGTTTAATTGCAGTTATCTTCATTTTAATCATAAACAAAAATAAAATTCGTTTCGATAAAAGTATTCCACTTTTTTTATATAGCGCTGGAGCGATTGGAGTATTCACTGTTCTTTTTAACAATATAAGTTTCTCCGTCCTTGGTGCTTCTATTACGATCGCATTAAGTTTACTCGGTCAATCTATTGCTTCCATCGTTATTGATCATTTCGGCTTATTAGGAATGAAAGTTGCAAAGTTTGAAAAGAAAAAACTAATTGGATTATGTTTCATCTCTTCTGGAATTATAATCATGACAATTTATTAATGGGGGCAAGAAAATGTTATATATTACGATCGCTATTTTAGCTGGTGTTTCTATCGTTGTTGCTAGAATTATTAACGCGAATTTAGCAAAGGAAATTGGAAACTGGGAAGGCACGTTTTTCAATTATATTACTGGATTATTTTTCTCTATGTTATTTTTAATTTTCAGTTCAGATTCATTGTATATCCCTATTCATAAGTTGCAATCTATTCCTATCGCCGTATACTTAGGCGGATTAGTAGGAGTTATCGTTATTTCATTATCCAACTATATTACTCCTAAAATATCAGCCTTTTATTTAACATTACTCATCTTTATCGGACAATTATTTGCGGGGACTATTATTGATTTCTTCCTGACAAATGAACTCTCAATTGGTAAAGTTATCGGTGGCATTTTCGTATTAATTGGGCTCACTTACAATTTACTCATAGATCGCCCGATAAAAACTGTGAAGCATAACCAAGTTCAACTATAATACTTTACGCTTACCTATCATATATTAATAGAAAAGCTCTTCACACGAAGTAATAGAGAGGAGAAAATCCTATTAAAAAAATTATTTTATTGCTAGGTAGCGTATTAATTATTTCTGGAATTGCATGGTTTATAAACTCGGGAAAATCTATTCAAGATCTCTATACTGCAAATAAACCGAAAAAGAAAGCTACTATTATTTCAAGCTCGCGAGATCCAAATGAGCCCCCTGTTTTTTTAGGAAAACAGGAAATAAAAGATATACATGTAGAATCAATTAAAACAAAACAGGATATCTTTCTCACAAAAACAGATGAATTAAAAACGTTTATTAACAGTATGAATACCGCAAAAAAAGGTAAATTAACATTAGATGAAGAAGGATCAGACTTAATAGATTGTGATATGTGGATTACTTTCGAGGATGGAGCTTATAAAAAATATTTCATATGGGTAGTTGATCATCACAGCAGCGAAGTGATGATTGCTCAGCAAGATACTCCTGATGATGTAAACCTTACGTACTATCAGTTAAACGAAGATAGTTCAAAAAAAGTTTATAATTTATTTAAAAAAATTATTTAAACGAAAAAGTCATGAGCACGCGAACTCATGACTTTTTGCACTATATATACTCCGGGAACACTCTACAACCCTTTTCCTGTTCTATATCATGACCAAAGAAAATAATTGGCTTCTCTTTCATCACAACTTCTTTTAAACGTTTAATTGAAGATAAAGCTAATTCTGAATCAAATCCTGCAAACGGCACTTCATCTTCAAAATTCTCTTTCGTATAAGATGCATCAATCGTTAATAATATCGGACCGGATTTTTCTGTCTCAATTAACAGTGACTGATGCCCTGGCGAATGTCCTGGTGTATACAATAACCGAACACCAGGTACCACTTCATAATCCCCTTCAATAATTTTGTAGTTCAAATGCGGCAATATACACTCTTTCAAATATTCTTCTCTATATTGCGCCGCCTCATATTCAGCACGCTGTATAATGATTGGCGTATTCGAAAAAGCACCATTTCCTCCCGCATGATCAAAATGCAAATGTGAACTAATAATATATAGGAGATCATCTGGCTCATACCCTGCACGCTTTAAAATAGTTATGATTCTATCTTCTTCAGTCATTTTCGGTAAAATCTGTCCTTCAACAAATGTACCGTTAAAAAGACCTTCATTATTAACCGCAATTTCTGGCATACCTGTATCTACTAAAATAGGCCCTTCTTCCGTCTCCAAAAGATAACACCATACAGGTAAGTTCAATAAATTTCCCGGTGTGAGCGTACTATTAACAGAAGAATGGTCTAACATACAACGACCTGCTGGGATGAAATAAAGCTTTTTTACTGTCATTATGTATCCACCTTTACATTTAATTTAAGATAAAGTAACACAATAAAAAATTCTGCTTTTTAGAAATAAACTCCTTCCACACTTTCATACCAGCATAAATAAAAAAGAGTGTACTTTTTTACATAATGGCATTTCACCATCTATAATAAAAGAGTAAATGACTCTTACTTTAATGGAGGGAATAGAAATGAAAGCAATTGGTTTACATGAATACTTACCTATTGAAGAAGAAAACAGTTTAATTAATATTGAAGTTGAAAGACCTGTTGCTACAGGAAGAGATATACTCGTTAAAATTAACGCAATTTCCGTTAATCCAGTTGATACAAAAGTTCGCTCTCCGAAAGATAAAAAAGAAGATATAGCAAAAATACTCGGCTGGGATGCGAGTGGTATTGTCGTACAAACGGGCGAAGGTTGTACGTTATTTAAAGAAGGCGACGAAGTGTTTTACGCTGGAAGCATTACGAGACAAGGTACATATAGTGAATATCATTTAGTTGATGAAAGAATCGTTGGTAAGAAACCAAAAACGTTAAATGATGCTGAATCTGCCGCAATTCCTTTAACAGCGATTACAGCTTGGGAAGGTTTATTTGAACGTTTAGGCATTGATCATACTAAAAAAGATACGAACTCATTTAAAAACATTTTAATTATCGGCGGAGCTGGTGGTGTCGGTTCAATTGCAATTCAACTGGCGAAATGGGCTGGACTAAATGTAATTGCAACTGCTTCCCGCGGCGAAACGATAGACTGGGTTAAAAAGCTTGGAGCTGACCATACAATTGACCATCATGCCCCTTTAAAAGAGCAATTACAAAGCCTTGGATTCAGCGATGTAGATTATATTTTCTGCTTAAACAATACAGATCAACATTGGCAAGCAATATGTGACCTTATTAAACCACAAGGCAAAATTTGCTCTATCGTAGAAAATGAACACCCTCTTGAAATGGGTATTTTAAAAAGTAAAAGTGCTACACTCGTTTGGGAGTTTATGTTTACAAAAGCAATGTATGAAACTGGCGATATGATTACGCAGCACGAACTATTAAATAAAGTAAGCGAACTACTAGATGAAGGCATTTTAAAGACTACCTTAAATGAAACATTAACACCGATTAACGCTGAAAACTTAAAGAAGGCACATGCACTACTTGAAAGTGGACGTACCATCGGGAAAATCGTATTAGAGAAATTTTAATCATGATAGTGACAGATAGTATGTGAAATTATAT
>NZ_JAKUFY010000097.1:0-20907 GCF_022663675.1 Bacillus cereus group sp. BfR-BA-01355 | reverse complement strand
TTGGACTTGATATTTCAGGTGATCCAATTGTAACAGATATTCGAAAAATGCCGCACGGACTTATTGCGGGTGCAACGGGTTCAGGTAAAAGTGTGTGTATTAACGCGATTTTAACGAGTATTTTATATAAAGCGAAACCGCATGAAGTGAAGTTAATGTTAATTGATCCGAAGATGGTTGAGCTTGCACCATACAATTCTGTTCCACATCTTGTAGCACCTGTTATTACGGATGTAAAAGCAGCGACAGCGGCTTTAAAGTGGGCAGTCGAAGAGATGGAACGCCGTTATGAATTGTTTGCGCACGCTGGTGCTCGTGATTTAACTCGTTACAATACGATTGTAAGTGAGCGAGAAATTCCAGGAGAAACATTACCTTATATCGTTATTGTCATTGACGAGTTAGCCGACTTAATGATGGTAGCACCTGGTGATGTTGAGGAAGCGATTTGTCGTATTGCGCAAAAAGCACGTGCTTGTGGTATTCATTTATTAGTAGCGACGCAGCGTCCATCTGTAGATGTTATTACAGGTTTAATTAAGTCAAACATTCCAACGCGTATTGCGTTTACTGTATCATCTCAAGTTGATTCGCGTACGATTATTGATATTGGAGGCGCGGAGAAATTACTTGGCCGTGGTGATATGTTATTTTTAGGGAACGGTACATCTAAGCCAGTTCGTGTACAAGGTGTATATGTATCGGATGATGAGATTGAAAAGACAGTTGATCATGTGAGAAAGCAAATGAAGCCGAATTACTTATTTAAGCAAGAGGATTTATTAGCGAAAACAGAACAGGCTGAGTCGGAAGACGAATTGTTCTTTGAAGCATGTCAATTTGTTGTAGAACAAGGGGGAGCGTCCACATCTTCTGTACAGCGAAAATTCCGCATCGGTTATAATCGCGCGGCACGTCTCATTGAGGAGATGCAATCGCAAGGAATTATTTCTGAAGCAAGAGGGACGAAGCCAAGAGATGTCCTTATTTCTGAGGATGAATTCGCTGCTATGCAGGAAACGAATGTATAGTCCACGGTTTTGCTGTATACTAATAGAAAATGTTGGATAGTAAAGTAGGGAGTAAAGCGACATGAAAGAAATTGAATTAAAATTAAAAGGTGAAATAAATCGACTAACAAATAAAACATTTAAATTTGACGAACGAGTTGGAGAAGGTTGGTTCTCCGCCGTTTACTTTTTAAAAACTAGAGAAATTATTGAAGAATTTCGCCCGAAAAGTGTTGTAACGATGCAATTTTTCCAAAAAGAAAATGCAGTTCTTTGCGGAACAGATGAAGTAATTGCATTGCTACAAACATTCGCTAAAAATCCTGAGGAACTTGAAATTAACTCTTTAAAAGATGGCGATAAAATTAGTCCATTTGAAACAGTGTTAACAATTCATGGTCCTTATGAGAATTTCGGATTTTTAGAAGGTGTTATTGATGGGATTTTAGCTCGTCGTACATCGGTTGCAACAAACGTATATAATGTTGTCCAAGCTGCGCGTAGTGTAGATAAAGAAAAACCAGTTATTTTCATGGGAGATCGTGACGATCATTATACACAACAAGCTGGTGACGGTTATGCAGCATACATCGGAGGTATGAGCGCACAAGCGACGCATGCAATGAATGAATGGTGGGGCAGAAGTGGTATGGGAACAATGCCTCACGCATTAATTCAAATGTTTAATGGTGATGTTGTAGAAGCGGCAAAAGCATATCATAAGAAATTTCCAGAAGATGAATTAGTTGTACTAATTGATTACAATAATGATGTTATTACAGATGCACTTCGTGTAGCGCGTGAATTTGGATCAACATTAAAAGGTGTGCGTGTAGATACGTCTCGCACAATGATTGATCAATACTTTATTCGCCACCCAGAAGTACTTGGAACATTTGATCCACGTGGTGTAAATCCATCTCTTGTATTTGCACTTCGCAAGGCGCTTGATGAAGAAGGATTCCAGCATGTAGACATCGTTGTAACTGGTGGATTTGATGAAAAGCGTATTCGTGAATTTGAAGCTCAAAAGGTACCTGTTGACATATATGGGGTAGGGAGTAGCTTGTTAAAAATGAATATTGGCTTTACTGGTGATAATGTAGAATTAAATGGGAAACCAGAAGCAAAAGCTGGTCGTAAATATCGTCCAAACCCACGTTTAGAGCGTGTTCAATTAGAAAAAAGAGAAGATATGTAAAAGAGAGAAAAACTGATAGGTGATTGACCCTATCAGTTTTTCTGTTATCATAGTATAGCGGCTTCTTTTTTGCTATAATGGACTTGTTATGGACATATAAAGAAGTACGTACGAGTTTATCCTGATAAGTGAAGGGAAAGAATAACCTCACTACATCAAAAATGTATGATGATTACCAAAATAAGAAAAGATTCATATACTGTCTTATAGATAGGCCGTTGTATTAGTTCGAAATGTTGGAGGTTCTTTAAGATGACAGTTTACCATTTTGTAGGAATTAAAGGAACAGGAATGAGTTCATTAGCGCAAATTCTTCATGATATGAAGCATACTGTTCAAGGGTCTGATTATGAAAAGCGTTTCTTTACACAAACAGCGTTAGAAAAGCGTAGTATCTCGATCCTTCCTTTTGATAAGAATAATGTAGAAGAAGGACAAGTGATTATTGCAGGAAATGCATTTCCTGATACGCATGAAGAAATCGTAGCAGCAAAAGAATTAAACATCCCAGTACATCGTTACCATCACTTCTTAGGTGACCTTATGAGCCAATACACAAGTGTTGCTGTAACTGGTGCACACGGAAAGACATCAACAACAGGTTTGTTAGCCCATGTAATGCAAGGTGCACATCCTACATCTTACCTTATTGGAGATGGAACAGGGCATGGGGTAGAAAATAGTAAGTATTTTGTATTTGAAGCTTGTGAGTATCGTCGTCATTTCTTGTCTTACAATCCAGACTATGCAATTATGACGAATATTGATTTTGATCATCCAGATTATTTTGCAGACATCAATGATGTATTCAGTGCATTCCAAGAGATGGCATTGCAAGTGAAAAAAGGCATTATTGCATGTGGAGATGATGAAGAACTTCAAAAAATTCAAGCGAAAGTACCTGTTATTTTCTATGGATTTGGAGAAGATAATGATTTCCAAGCACGTAACATCCAAAAGAGAACAGATGGCACGATATTCGATGTATTCGTTCGTAATACGTACTATGACACGTTCAAAATTACAGGATACGGCAATCACAGCGTATTAAATGCGTTAGCAGTAATCGCACTTTGCCATTATGAAAACGTTGATGTAGAAGCAGTAAAACATCAATTAACAACTTTTGAAGGCGTAAAACGTCGCTTTAATGAAAAGCCGATGGGAGAGCAAGTTATTATCGATGACTACGCACACCATCCGACAGAAATTAATGCAACGATTGAAGCAGCTCGTCAAAAACATCCAGAGCGTGAAGTTGTCGCTGTATTCCAGCCGCATACATTCTCACGTACAGAAAAGTTCTTAGATGAGTTCGCTGAAAGCTTAAGCAAAGCTGATCAAGTATACTTATGTGATATTTTCGGATCAGCACGCGAAAACAAAGGTGAATTAACAATTGAAGATCTGCAAAAGCGTATTGATGGTGCAGAACTAATTACAGATACAACAACGGATGTATTAAAGAAACATAAAAACGGCGTTCTAATTTTCATGGGCGCAGGTGACATCCAAAAATTCGAAGCAGCTTACGTAAAAGAAGTTCAAGTTGCAGAGAAATAATAGAAAAGACGCATAGCTGTGGCTGTGCGTCTTTTTTTGTTGTGTTCAACTTTTATCCCGCATTAACGTGCAATAAGACCCCCACTGATTAAAGTTTCACTTTATTTATGTATTGACCTAGAGCTAACTCTAGGTTGTAAGATGAAAATGTAAAAACAAGGGGGAGAGAACATGTATAAAATCGGCGAAGTAGCAGAATTAACAGGGATGAGCATTCACACTTTGCGCTACTATGAGAAATTAGGTTTATTACCACCACCAACGCGAAATAGCGGTATTCGTCAATATACAGAAGGCGATGTACGTTTATTAAAATTTTTATATTCATTAAAACAAACTGGGATGTCATTAGAAGAGATAGCTGAGTTTGCAAGTGATGGGTGCATTATAGAGGAAATTAGGCAGAAGAAAGAGGAAGTACCAGCGAAAGTAAAAAAGAGAATTTCCATTTTAACAACTCACTTGGAGCGATTAAAAGAACAGCAGGAACAATTGCAAAAAGTTGTTCAGCTAACGGAGGAGAAGTTAGAAATTTATTACGGTTTTCTAGAAGAAAAAGACTTGGAGGCCGGCAATGAAAAATAAAGTATATACGCAGTTATTAGGTTTTGCGATATTTACTGGTGGGACATTTAATGCTTCGAAATATGCGGTGCAGTATTTCGAAGCAATTCATATAGCAGCATGGCGTTTTGGGATTGCTGCATTTGTGATGTTATGTTTGTTAAAAATACGAAAAGATTTTGATTTGGAAGTATGGATGCAGAATAGGACCTATTATCTTTTGCTAGGTATTGTTGGTGTATTCGGCTTTAACTTCTTTTTCTTTTTAGGAATGAAATATACAGAAGCTGTTAATGGTGCACTTATTATGGCGACAAATCCTCTCGTTACGACGCTGTTAGCAAGTGTCATTTTACGAGAGAAAATTGTGAAGCGTCAAGCAATTGGAATGTTACTTGCACTAATTGGCGTTGTTTTTGTACTTACACAAGGTTCGTTTACAATACTACAACATTTATCATTTTCAAAAGGGGATTTTTATATTTTATTAGGGAATATTTGCTGGGCGTTATACGGCGTGCTAGGCAGAAGGTTTATTAAAACTGGTAATCCAATACAAACGACGACATATACGATGACTATTGGTGCACTTGCCTTTATTATCATATCTTCTACACAAAAAAGTATAGTACCAGTTTTAGAAATTCCTTGGTTGGCATGGGGAGCGATTCTCTTTATGGCAATTGGAATGAGTGTGCTTGGTTACTTATGGTGGAATAATGGAATTGCTCAAATTGGGGCAGCAAGGACATCTTTATTTTTTAATCTAGTGCCTGTTGTTACAATACTTATTTCTTTTATTGAAGGAGTCAATATAACATCTGCACAATCTGTAGGAATGATATTAGTTATTACGGGAATATTGTATTCTTCTGGTTTTATACAAAGAAAATCAAAAGAAAGTGTTAATATTTAACTTTTTACATCTAAAAATGTTAGAATAATAAGAAAAATAAAAAGGGGACTAAAAAACATGTTCACACTTCGAGTAGATGACGAAATCGAACTACAATTACTAGAAAAACATCATAAAGAAGAATTATATCAATTAATAGACCAAAACCGTAATCATTTACGAAAATGGCTTCCTTGGGTAGATGGGACAAAATCTGCTGATGCTTATGATGAGATTTTTCCGATGTGGTTAAAGAAATTTGCAGAGGGAGACGGTTTTGAAAGTGGTATACGTTACAAAGGAAAGCTTGTTGGGATGGTAGGTATTCATCCAGTGAGCTGGGGGAAGAGAGCGGCGAGTCTTGGGTATTACCTTGCAGAAGATGCTGGAGGAAAAGGCGTTATGACACGTAGCGTAAAGGCTGTGCTTCACTATGCATTTGAGAATTTAAAATTAAATAAAATGGAAATTAGATGCGGTGTTGAAAATGTGAAAAGCCGCGCTATTCCAGAGCGTTTAGGGTTTAAATTAGATGGTATTTTAAGAGATGAAGAATGGTTATATGATCATTTTCATGATATCGCTGTATATAGTTTATTAGCTTCAGAATGGAAAGATATTCGATGAACGAGAAGATTCGTATTATTCCGTATGAAAGTACGTTTCAAGAGGAAGTAGTAGATCTTATCGTTCATATTCAGCAAAAAGAGTATAATGTTCCCATTACGAAAGAAGAGCAACCTGATTTACTTGAAATAGAAACATTCTATCAAAAGGATCACGGAAACTTTTGGGTAGCACTTTATGATGGGAAAGTAGTTGGAACAGTAGCTTTATTAGATATTGAGAATCATCAAGTAGCGCTAAGAAAAATGTTCGTACAAAAAGAGTTTCGTGGAAAAGAATGTGGCGCGTCATATATGTTGCTTCAAACAGCAATTTCATGGGCTGAGGATAAAAAGTTGAAAGATATTTATTTAGGAACAACAGTAAAATTTTTAGCGGCACATCGCTTTTATGAAAAGAATGGTTTTCAAAGTGTGAGTATAGATGAGTTGCCGAAAAACTTTCCAGTGTTACAGGTAGATAAGAAATTTTATAGGTACATTGTGAAAAAGGTCATCTAGAAATGGCCTTTTTCTATGAACCAAAATGGAAATAGTGGTATAATTTGGATTAGGGGGTGTAGGTATGAACTTTCCAATTCAAAGAAGTAAGTCAGTAGTCATTTTCGTTTGTCTTACGTTAGCTTTTATGTGTATATATCCAATTGTCATGCTTTTCACTAATAAAGCGCATTGGATGTCAGCGTTGATTGGGATGGGTTTATGCTTCATTGTAAATGTACCACTCGTTTGGGAAGTATTTATTAAAAAACATAAAGTAGAAAATGGCGTATTAAAGTACGGTATTCTAAATGATGATGTTGTATTAAAAGATATAAGAGTTGTTCGTCAAGTTGGAAAGTATCTTGAAATTACGACGAATGCATATAAAGTACATATGGTTGCGATGCCGCAAGATATGAATGAATTTTTGGCGCTTATCGAGAAAGAAAATCCACATGTGAAAATAGAAATGGTAGGTAAGAAATGAAATATGTAAAACCTTTGTTTTGTTTGGAAATTTTGCTTGTGTTTGCTATCTGCACTAGAGTATATATGAAATGGGATCTGCCCTTATATGAACCAATATTAATAGGTACTATCGCAGTGGCGCTTTTATATTATTTTCATTTTCAGCAAACAAAAAGTAAGAACAGTAGATCAATATAGGGTGAGGATAATAAAAAAACGCTCGGATATAATTCCGAGCGTTTTTTATTATTTTAAGTTCTCTGGGTTTAAAGCTTCTAATTCAGGTACAACGAAGCGTCCGTCTTTACGGATTAGTACGTCGTCGAAGTAAATTTCACCGCCGCCGTATTCAGGGCGTTGGATGCATACTAAGTCCCAATGGATGTTCGAGTTGTTACCGTTCCATGCATCGTCGTAAGCTTGTCCAGGAGTGAAGTGGAAGCTGCCATCGATTTTTTCATCGAATAGGATGTCTCCCATTGGATGTAAGATGTATGGGTTTACGCCGATTGCGAACTCACCAACGTAGCGTGCGCCTTCGTCTGTATCGAAGATTTTGTTAATGCGTTCTGAATCGTTTGCAGTTGCTTCAACGATTTGACCGTTCTCGAACTTAAGTTGTACATTTTCAAATGTATAACCGTTGTAAGGAGATGGTGTGTTGTAAGAAACTGTACCGTTAACAGAATCACGAACTGGTGCAGAGTATACTTCACCGTCTGGAATGTTTAAATGACCTGAGCATTTAATAGCTGGAATGTCTTTAATAGAGAATGTTAAGTCAGTTCCAGGACCAGTTAAACGAACTTTATCTGTTTTATTCATTAATGTAACAAGGCTATCCATCGCCTTATCCATTTTACCGTAGTCTAAGTTACAAACTTCGAAGTAGAAGTCTTCGAAAGCTTCTGTGCTCATTTTAGCAAGCTGTGCCATAGAAGCATTTGGGTAGCGAAGAACAACCCAACGTGTTTTTGGAACGCGAATATCTCTATGAACCTTTTTCCCAACTGTTTGGCCATGAACTTTCATGCGCTCACTTGGAACGTCAGCCTGTTCATTAATATTATCGCCAGAGCGAAGACCGATATAAGCGTCCATGTCTTTCATTACGCTTGCTTCATATGCAGCGATTTGTTCGAAATGTTCTTCAGTAGCACCCATTAATAAAGAGCGATCTACTTGATGATCTTTTAAAGAGACGAATGGGAAACCACCAGCTGCATATGCTTCTTTTACAAGTGCAGTTACAAGTTCTTTTTGTAAGCCAAAGTTTTCAATTAATACTTTTTCGCCTTTTTGTAAGCAAATAGAGTAGTTAATTAAATTGTATGCTAACTTTTCAATACGTGGATCTTTCATATGTAAAGCCTCCCTACTAATTATGTATCCTCTCCTATTGTAACCTACTTAGTGGAATTTGTTGAATGATTTATGTTACAGTTAACGAATAAGTATGAAAATTCTAATGATGAGATAGGGATTAGAATGAAACGGAAAATGATTGTATAATAGGGGAAAGTATGAAAAAGATAAAGGAAGTGATGAAATGCAAGTTCTTTTATATGTAAGTGCGGCTATTATCGCGGTTGCTTTCGCAGTATTAGTTGTGTATGTATGCAGAACGTTGTTATCGGTTCAGAAGACGTTAGAAAACGTTGCAAGCACGTTAGAAGGTTTAGAAAAACAAATGCAAGGAATTAGCGTAGAGACAGAGCAATTATTACATAAAACGAATGCGTTAGCTGATGATATTCAACAGAAGTCACAGTCATTAAATAAAGTGGTAGCGGGTGTAGATGGGATTGGAACGACAATCCAATCTTTAAATACGAAGCTTCGTAATGTATCAGACTCTGTAACGGACGAAATTGAAAATAACGCTGATAAAGTAGCGCAAGTTGTACAGTGGAGCAGTGCGGCGATTGAAGTATACAATCATTACCGTGCGTCGAGACAAGAGAAGAAGGTTGAAAAAGAAGAGCGTAAATTAGAAAGAATTGAGAAAAACGCTGAAAAGAAAGAGAAGCGCTCTAGATTTCGTATGAGAGGTGAATCGTGATGAATATGACAAAGCTTGAAACAATTGAAGAGCTTGAAGTCTTAGTAGAAAAGAATGAGCCGTATGTTCTTTTTAAACATAGTACGACATGCCCGATTAGTCACGGTGCATACACAGAATTTCAAGCGTATTGCAGTGAAGAAAGAGAAGTGCCAGCGTATTACTTATACGTACAAGATGCGAGAGATGTGTCAAATCGTGTTGCAGAACAATACAGTATTAGACATGAATCACCGCAAGTGTTATACATAAAAGATGGGATGGTAGTATGGAATACATCTCATTGGAATATTAAAAAAGATGCTTTAGAAGAGAATATAAAGTAAAAAGAAGCAAGCTAAAGGTGCTTGCTTCTTTTTTTTTGTTTTTGTTGAAATATATTTAGTGGTACACTATTAATAGTTCAAACTAAATAACTAGATTGTTGAAAGTAGGTTTTAAGTAATGAAGAAAATGGCATTATCCTTCGCAGTCGTAAGTTTATTACTGGGAGCTTGTAGTAACAATAGTAATACGATTAGTAAGAAGGATGAAGTTATACAAAAAGATACAAAAGAAAAAAGTATGATTCCGAGAACTGCTGTTTCTAAAGATTATTATAGAACTGTTATTCCTTTAAAAGAACAAAAGGTTATTAATACAGCTAATATAAAAACAAATTCTAAATTAGATTTAGCAGAGTATGAAAATGGTTTAATAAATATTGCAACGCAGCAATTTGATACAGAGAGTCACGTACTGCAATTAAATCAGTATATTCCAGAGAAACTAGTTGATGAACTAGTTGCGAAAGTAGAAGCGCCAGTTTTGACGAATATTATAGAACAAGACTATTTCGGAAAACAGAATTCAAATGAATTAAGTTTATCTGGTGTTATGATTGGCTTAGCTATGTCTTCAAGTGTATCGAATGAAGAAGCTATGTCTAAAGGGTCTGAAGTTGCTAAACAACTTATTGAAGCTATTAATAAAAATGATAAATATAACAAATCTCCAATTACGTTTGCTATCTTTAAGCAAGAAAGTACAAGTTCTTTAAAAAATGGTACGTATATTGCTAGTGCTACTGTTCAAAAGAATGATACGAACCTTGGAAATTGGAGTACAATTGATGAAAAGTCGTATTCATATCCTTCTGATGAATTTACACAAGCACATGGAGAAGATAATACAAAAATAAATAACTTTGCTAAGGAAATAAAAGGTTTTTCTAATGGAGATTTTATTCCAGTCAATGCAAAAGTTTCTTATAAGAAAGATCAAATGGATACATTAAATATGAATATTGTTATTAAATATAACGGTAAAACAGAATTAATGGCTCTTACCCAATTGGCTGCTCAAGGTATGTTAGACAAATTGCCTAAAGATGCGAAAGTACAATTACAGATCAAGTCCGAGAGTAAAATTGAGGCCGTTATTATAAAAGAGAAAAACAGTGATAAACCGTTTGTTTCCTTCTTGTAAAAAAGACAGTATGTAAACTGTCTTTTTTTATTTTAAATGAAAATATAAAAGGTTTTTTGATGGTAATTCATTGCTGTATATCGTGTGACAATCGTATATGTATCAACTATAGTAAGTTATCTTAAAAAAGTAATATATAGGGATTTGAAAGAGATGGCTTTCTTATGGGATCACAACAATTAGGTCGTTTACGTTCTGAAATTGATCAACTTAATTTACAAATATTAGAGTTACTAAACGAAAGAGGTCGTCTCGTACAAGAAGTTGGTAATTTAAAAGAAGTATAAGGTGTGAAACGTTTTGATCCTGTACGTGAAAGTAATATACTGGATTTAATTGCAGAGAATAATAATGGTCCATTTGAAACTTCGACTTTATAACATATTTTCAAACAAATTTTTCAAGTTGGTTTAAAGTTACAAGAAGAGGATCATCGTAAAGCACTACTTGTTTCTTGTAAGAAAAAAACAGAAGATACGATTGTTGAAATTAATGGTGAAAAAATTGGTAACGGAAATTAGCATTTTATTATGGGACCGTGTGCAGTGGAAAGTTATGAACAAGTACGTCAAGTTGCTGAAGCAATGAAAGAGCAACGCGTAATACGCTTGATATTTCCGCTGTACCGATTTTAAAGAAAGAGACACATTTACCTGTCGTTTTTGATGTAACGCATTCTACAGAGAGACGTGACCTTCTCTTACTAACTGCAAAAGCAGCGATGGCAATTGGTGCAAACGCAATTATGGCTGAAGTACATCCAAATCCAGCTGTAGCTTTATCAGATGCGGCGCAGCAAATGAATATCCCGCAGTTCAATGATTTTATGAATGAATTAAAATCATTTGGAAGTAAATTATAAAAACTTTTAATGAGCTGTTCCAAAAAGGCATTTTGGGACAGCTGTATAGCGACTGTCATTGTCGATTTTTGTTGGGAAGTTGGTATATTAAAAAAATCGCTGATATAATTAGAGTTGTGGTCGATATATTTGGGAAATCGCCGATATATTTCGAGTTACGGTTCATATATTCGAAAAATCGCCGATATAAATTTCATTTACTATCGTACTGCTTAAAATAAGATTTCTACTTAGGAAATATCTATTTTTTTACAAAAAATGCCCTTTTTTCATAAAAAATACGAAAATACGAGAAAAGAAGCGAATTTTTTCGAAACTTTTGCGGGAAAATATTGTATGAGCCTGCGTTTATATCGTATCATTAGTAAAAGGAAGAACTCGGGACGATTGGTGGCATCTGCAAATAGAGTTGATGTCTTTTTTTCATTCAAGTAACCGATACATAAAAATAGATAACAAAAATAGAAGGAGTGTGCGATGAGATGAACGTAACAATCTATGATGTAGCGCGCGAAGCGAACGTTTCAATGGCTACCGTATCACGCGTTGTGAACGGTAACCCAAATGTAAAGCCTACAACAAGAAAGAAAGTATTAGAAGCAATTGATCGTTTAGGATACCGTCCAAATGCGGTAGCACGTGGACTAGCAAGTAAGAAGACAACTACGGTAGGTGTTATTATTCCTGATATCTCAAATACGTTTTATGCAGAACTTGCACGTGGAATTGAAGATATCGCAACAATGTACAAATATAACATCATTTTAAGTAACTCTGATCAAAACAAAGAGAAAGAGTTCCATCTATTAAATACGATGCTTGGAAAACAAGTGGACGGAATTGTTTTCATGGGTGAAGATATTACAGACATTCACATTGAAGAATTTAAAAAATCTCCAGTACCAATTGTATTAGCAGCGTCATTTGATGAGCAAAATGAAACGCCATCAGTAAATATTGATTATACACAAGCAGCTTACGATGCAATGAAGCACTTTATCGAGCAAGGACATAAGCGTATCGGTTTCGTCTCTGGTCCATTCATTGATAAAGCGGGAAGCGCGAAGAAGTTACAAGGTTATAAAAAAGCTTTAGAAGAAGAAGGTATTTCATATGATGAAAATCTTGTAATCGATGGAGATTACACATATGACTCAGGTATCGAAGCATTCGAAAAGCTTTGGAGCAATGATGAAAAGCCAACAGCAATCTTCGTGTCTTCTGATGAAATGGCACTAGGTGTAATCCATGCAGCACAAGATGCTGGATTAAACGTACCAACTGACGTAGAAGTACTTGGTTTCGATAATACACGCCTTGCATTAATGGTTCGTCCGCAGCTTTCAACAGTTGTACAACCGATGTATGATATCGGTGCAGTAGCAATGCGTCTATTAACAAAGTATATGAACAAAGAAAAAGTGGAAGATCACACTGTTATCTTACCTCACCGTATCCAATTTAGAGATTCAACGAAATAAGTATAAAAAAGCTCACAGCGATTGCTGTGAGCTTTTATTCATATTCAGGATAATATTTTTCAATTACTGTATCTACAGTTTCATTTTTCTTAACGTGTAAAAATTTTGCGTACAATTCTTTTCCAGTTTCAAATGGCGTATCGTCTAATTCAAATACATGTAACACTTTTCGGAACGTCCATGTGATTTGCTCATCATACATATTATCGTATGTGTGCTCCGATTGTATAGCTATCTTTTCACCTAGTTCATGAGCTTCTTCTAAACTGTTTGCTTTAACAAGAATAATACTTTCTTCAAAAAGTGTATCGTGATTCTCTTCATAATGCTCATCCATTTTCATAGGATGAGGCTCACCAGAAGGAACAGACTCAAACAATAATTTTACAGCGTACATATTATGCTGCATGTTTCACCTTATAAATAATACTTGCGACAAGCGAAGCAGGTATTGTAAATACGTTACTTTGATAATGGTAATGCACTTGGGATTCTTCATAAGACATGTTGTCATATAGTTCGTTTTGTGAGACACTCATTTTTTTCTGTTTTTCTTTGAGTATTTTAATGTAGTTGTACTGTATTGGGACGAGAATGATGAAATAAGCTAATACGATTAGTGAAATCCAAATCATTATGAACACTCCCTTACAAAGAATATTTGTATATGGTAATTATATCAATTTATATGAGGGGTATCCATATTTTTCTAGTGGTCGATTTCTTTTCCAAAATGCAAAAAGTTCTTCAGCGCTTCGTAAATTATGTTCAAGGCATGTTTGTGCAGTGCGTTTAAAATTTTTTATTAAATGCTCTAGCCTAGAAGAATCATAGTGCTTTGCTTTTCCATCTACAATCGTTTTATCTTTTTTTTAAGTTAAGTGATATTTTTAGCAAAGTTACATTTGTTTCTATTTGTACAACTTCCATGTAAAAAAAATTTTGTCTAAGTCGATTGTAATATAATCAAATCGCTCTACTTGTTTAAAATATCCTACAATATCATCTTCCAATTGAAATCCTCCCTAGTATATAGCTTACCTGGAAGAGTTCTCTATAGATTGTATGATTCCTTGTTATATGTCACATAAGTGTAAAAATAACTATTATAGGGCAATGTCATGTATAATAGAAAGAAAAGGCTTGTGAGGGGGGAAAAGAGATGATCGTTCTTTGGATAATTACGCTTTGTATGACTGCTATTTTTGCATATATGACGTTAAAACAAAATGGTTTAAAGCGATTTGTTCCAGGAAGTATTCTTGCAGGAATTGCCCTTATCACGTATGTAATTTCTATTTTTATTGAAAGTGTATCAGTAGATATGAGCAAAAGTTTAATGTTTATTGGTATTACACTATTTGCAGGTAGCATTATGGTACTTATGGTTGCTGGTATTATTTTATTTATTCATATGAATTCGGAAACGTTATAGCATATAGAAAAGGCATGTCCCGAGGGACATGCCTTTTTATCCGTTCAATTATGCTCTATCTTTAGAAGAATTTTGTTGTTTTAATAAGTCGCGAATTTCGCCAAGAAGAACTTCTTCTTTTGTTGGTTCTGGAATTTCTTCCTCTTTTTCGTCTTCTTTTTTAGATGTTAGTTTGTTGAAAACTTTAATAAACATAAAGATAGAAGCTGCGATAATTAAGAAATCAAAAATTGTTTGGATGAAGTTACCATACATAACAGCTGATTTACCGTATCCAAAGTGCAAATCTGTAAAGTTAACGCCACCTAATACCATACCAAGTAATGGTGTAATAATGTCTTTTACTAAAGAACTAACGATTTTACCGAATGCAGCACCGATTACAACCCCGACAGCTAAATCAACGACATTCCCTTTGAAAGCGAACTTTTTAAACTCGTTCCACATGTGTCAATCCCATCCTTTCCACGATTCATTATGAAATTTATAATTCCTATCAACATATTTTATAGAAATTTACGAGAGAAATAAAGGGGAAATGGGAATGAAAGTAAATTCTGAAAAATGTATCCGTTTTAATTTTTGTTTACATCATCTAGTAAAGATTGTAGCATTTGCTGCGTTTTTAATCCTTCTAATCCATCTACAACAGGCTTTGTATCTCCGTGTACACATTCAATAAAATGATGAACAGCATCTTCAAAACCACGTTGTTTTAACGTCGTATCCCATGATGGAGAACCGCTTTGTGAAACTGAGTTTTCCTGTTCAATTTCAAATGTATTCATATTTTTTACGCGAATGATTTTCCCTGGCGTTACAAGTTCAATTTGTTCTAAATTTGTACCGGCATGGCGATGCATTGCAGTAGAAAGTAACAGTCCACTTGGAGTTGTATATGTATGATGTCCGTAAAGAAGTTCATTCTTTTCATTGATTTGCATCATATTGTGAACGACGTTAAGGTCATCATTAGCGAACCAGCGAGCAGTATCTACAATGTGTAAATAATCATCTAACATAGTGAAGTCGTACGTATATGGCCCGACTTTATTTGTGCGATGCTTTTCAATTCGAATCCATGAAATATCATGAGCCTGTTCTTTGGCAGCAACATACATAGGAACGAATCTGCGATTAAATCCGACCATTAACTTTCGGTTATACTTCTCGCTCAACTCGACTAGTTGCTCAGCTTGTTCCACAGTAGCTGCTAACGGCTTATCAACATAAACGTCGATTCCTTTTTTCAAAAGCTCAGAAACGATTTCATAATGCGATGCAGTTGAACTATGAACGAAGATTGCATCACATTCCGAAGCTAACATTTCAATAGAATGAAAGTCTTGAATTCGGTATTGCTGGCAAACTTGTTTTCTTTTCTCTGCGTTAGGTGTAAACGCCCCGACAAAGTTCCAATCTGTTTCTTTTGTAAGTGTTGGAAGATAGGCCTTTTGCGCAATGCTACCAAGTCCAATCATCCCAATTTTAGGTTTATTCATATGTATTCCCACCCTATTAATATTGATGTAACGGCTTAAATGTAGCATAGGATGGGGGAGGAAGGCAAAGATAAGCTTTTTACTTATGTCCTTCTAACAAAATTTTCTCTATCTCTGCAAAATTATGAGCGCGAGCATGCTCTAACGGGGTAACACCATCATTATCTGGAATATTTACATCTGCACCGTGCTCAATAAGAAGGCGAATGACTTGTTGCTGTGTTTCGTTTCCGTTACTTAGTACGATAGCTTCCATTAAAGCTGTCCATCCTAGGTTATTTACATGATTTACATCAATATTTGTTCGAGTGAGGAGTTCTTTTATAACGTCAATATAGCCATGTTCTGAGGCTGGGATAAGAGCTGTTCCGCCGTAACGATTTGTAATCGTAGGATCTGCACCAGCATTAATTGTTAGCTTTAAAATGTCTAAGTAACCTTCCGCACCGGCGTATAGAAAGGGATTGTTTTTCATGTCATCTTGGATATTTACGTCAGCACCAGCTTCGATAAGTGCTTTTGCGGTTTTTACATCATTTTTGTATGTAGCAATCATAAGAGGGGTACGTCCTTGATTATCCGTCGCATTTATATTTGCACCTTGTTTTAGTAAAGATATAACAGTATTCGTTTCATTTTTTTCAGTAGCTGCTAGTAGTGCAGTCTCCATGTTTGTCATCTCCTTTTTGACTTCTTGTTCTTGCGAGCATCCTTGTAAAAAAATTACGCAACATATCATACTGAATGTTTTTTTGAACATGGAATTTCAACCTCCTAATTTCAACTGTAAAATAGGAACATTAAATTTTTATAAACTGACGCTAAAATTACTATAAAATCGCTTGAGTATTTGAACATATATTTTTATGCTTATGAATATGAAGGATGGGTAAAGTGAGGATGTAACATATGTCTATTAAAACAAGGTTTTTATTTTCTTATATTGCTGTAATTCTCGTTTCTATTACGCTCATATTAGTCGCGGGATTTTTAATTGTTTTTTCAATAACAGGTGATTTGGAAGCAGTGAAAAATTTCTATAAAAGTTCTTACATTCAAAAGCCGCTTACACCAGAAGAAGAAAATGCCTATCTTGAATTAAAATTAGCGGCAAAGCAACATCAATCTCAATTATTAGATAAATCGTTCGTTTCATCAATTGAAAAAGAAGGTGTGAAAATAATTGTAAGAAAGGGAGAAAACATTTCTTATGCTAATAAGGGATTTGAAAGTTCGACTTTAACAGAAGCCCTTCCGAAATTTGAAGCGGCAAATATTAATAGTCGTGGTACAACGGAACTAGGCGAGACATTTTATCGATATGTAAAGTTTGATTTTTATTTTCCAGAGAAAGAAGAAGGGAGTATATTTGTACTAAAAAAGCAAAGTTCATTTGTAGATCTTACACAAAAATTATTTCCAATCTTATTCGTATCGCTTTTACTATTAGCCATTTTACTCATTGGTTTATTAAGTTATCTTGTTTCAAGAAGTGTAATAAAACCAATTTTTGTATTGAAAGGTGCAACGGAGAAAATTAAAGAAGGAAATTTAGATTTTCAAATGCCAGTTACATCGCACGATGAAATAGGTCAATTAAATCAAGGATTTGAGGAAATGAGGAAGAAGTTAAAGGAATCGATTGAAGTACAAACGCAGTATGAAGAAAATCGAAAAGAACTTATTTCAAACATATCGCATGATTTAAAAACACCGATTACATCTATTATCGGATATGTAGAAGGAATAAAGGACGGGGTAGCAAATACGCCAGAAAAAATGGATAAGTATTTAACGACAATTCATACGAAGGCAAAACATATGGACACACTCATTGATGAACTCTTTTTGTTTTCGAAGCTCGATTTAAATCGAGTTCCATTCCAATTTGAGACAGTTGAATTAAATACGTTTATGCAAGAATTAATAGAAGAGATGCAGATGGATTTAAGTGAAGAAGGTATAGAAATTAACTTACAATTACATTCATCGCCATTATATGTAACGGCTGATTGCGAAAAGATAAATAGAGTTATATCAAATTTAATTCATAATAGTGTGAAGTACATGGATAAAGAAGAGAAGAAAATTACTGTAACAGTATCGAGTGATAACAATAAAGTTATTGTGAAGGTGATAGACAATGGATCAGGTATAGAATCTGATACGCTACCGTATATCTTTGAACGTTTTTATCGTGCAGAACAATCGCGAAATTCTAGCACAGGTGGAAGTGGACTTGGTTTAGCAATAGCGAAGCAAATTGTTGAAGAACATGGCGGGGAAATTTGGACGGAAAGCGAGCTTGGTAAAGGCACAAGCATTTTCTTCTCATTGGAAAAAGTAGAGGAATGTGGTGAGTAAATTGAAAAGAATTTTACTAATAGAAGATGAAGTAAGTATTGCAGAATTACAGCGAGATTATTTAGAAATTAATGATTTCCAAGTTGATGTAGAGCATTCAGGAGAAACAGGTTTACAAATAGCCCTGCAAGAAGACTATGATTTAATTATTTTAGATATTATGCTTCCGAAAATGAACGGATTCGAAATTTGTAAACAAATACGTGCTGTAAAAGATATTCCGATTCTACTTGTTTCAGCAAAAAAAGAAGATATAGATAAAATTCGCGGGCTCGGATTAGGAGCGGATGATTATATAACGAAACCGTTTAGCCCAAGCGAATTAGTCGCAAGAGTAAAAGCGCATATTGCTCGTTATGAAAGATTATCAGGAAATGTAAGTAAGCAACGTGATACGCTATACATTCACGGAATTTCTATCGATCAACGAGCGAGGAAAGTTTTTATAAACAATGAAGAAGTGGCATTTACAACGAAGGAATTTGATTTATTAACATTCTTTGTCACACATCCAAACCAAGTATTAAATAAAGAACAGTTATTTGAACGCATTTGGGGATTAGATTCCGCTGGTGATTTAGCCACTGTTGTCGTCCACATTAGAAAGCTACGTGAAAAAATTGAAAGAGATCCTGCCCACCCGCAATATATTGAAACAGTATGGGGAGCTGGTTATCGTTTTAATGTGTAGGGAACCTGTCAAAGTTTTGGCAGGTTTTTTGTATGTGATCAAAAGGGGATAATAGGTAATTTATGTTAAAATATAAAGAGAGATAAAACATAGGAGAGTGTGAGAGGGCGTGCTACATTTTGGGGGATACATTAAAAGATAATAAATCAAACAAAGTTTTAAAGATTGGAACTAATATTGTACTTATCTTATTAATTATTGGTGCAATACAAATGTTTTTATGATGAAGATTCTACGAATGATCATTTGGGTTGGTTATTTATGATGGTCTTTTTTGCAATTAAAATAATTTCTAGTTTTATGATAAGTTTAAAAGAAGGAGATAAAAAGTCAGTATTTATTGATTTAGGTTTAATAATTTTTTCTGTTCTTCTTTTGGTTGTTACTAGTGTGAAATATTTCTTTTGAAAAACCTCATAGTCTTATAGAGGCTGTGAGGTTTTTGTTGGAAAATTAACTTGCGACCTTAATATGCTATTTTAGAGTTCCTTGTTGCAATGATTTATAAAATATTTGAGTAGTAGAAGTAAACTGAGCAGCTTCTTCTAAAAAAGGATAATGGTTGCTCTCCTCAAATGTCACAAAAGTAGAATCGCATATACCCTCATGTATCTCGATGGAATATTGAATAGGACACTGCACATCGTGTCTTCCACATATAATTAGTGTTTTTGTTTTTATAGAAGGTAAATACTCCCTTAAATCAAATGAAGGATATTCATTGGCGAAAGCATTCATCCGGCTAACGGACATTGTTTTTTTGATTGGTTTACAAAAATAAGAGTTGTAGTTTTCTGGTTTATACAATGATAATTTTGTTCTCTTAGTAGATAGTTCTTTCCGTTCTTCACTTGTAAGGTGAGGGCTTTTTAAGTTTTCGATGAGCTCTTGCATATAATGAAACTGTGAATGTTCTGGATGATAAATACAAAATGGTGTTTCGGTATAGTTACTTGCTGCAGCGCCTGCTACGACTAATGATTGTAAGGAATTTGGATATGTAATCGCATATAAAAGTCCAAGCATACCACCTGTTGAATGACCAGTGAAATGCCATGTTGGGAGTTGTAAAGCTTCCCGTATTGCTTCTAAATCGTGAACCGTTTCAATCATACTTAATTCGTTTTCTGACTGGGTGGTTACAGAGCTACCAGTATCTCGTAAATTAATGAGAAATACACGATGCGTAGCAGTGAAAACATCTGCAAAGTAATCACCAGTTTCATTAAATTGTGAATAGTGATGTGTAATACAAAGCGGTTCGCCATTTCCTTTTGTAAAGAGTTCAAATGTGCCGCGTTTTGTGGGGATCATTTGTTGTGTCCACATAATATCACGTCCTTTTTTCATAAAAGTTGGACCGGTTAATTATTAAATAAAATATATCGGCGCAACTCGAAACATATCGACTTACCGACAGTAGTCGACAATAAATAAAAGGAGGCTATTCAAAAACGAGCCTCCTTTTCGTTTAGTACAAAGATTTTGTCATATTATTCCGAATGATTTCAAGGGATTTCGCTACAGTTAATGCATTCTTTTCTTCAATTTCTGGTTTACGGGGGATAGGTTTATACATGTTGTCTGGATCTTCCCATGTGAGGGGAAGTTCTGTTTCGGCTTGTCCTTTCCAAGCGTCAATCCATTCTGGAGGGAGATAACCCGAGATGTTTTGGATGTTGTTCATTTCGAGCCAAATAAGTGCCCAAGCTCTTGGTACGACGCGCCAATGGTCATAGCCACCGCCGCCGACAGCGATCCAGCGACCGTCGCAATATTCATTAGCAATTTCACGAGCGAGCTTCGGTATTTCGCGGTAAATATTCATGGTTGCACAAAGGTGTGTAAGTGGGTCGTAGTAATGTGCGTCGGCACCATTTTGCGTTAAAATAATATCCGGTTTAAAGTACGCTGCAACTTCTTTTACAACTGTTCGATATGATTTTAGAAAGGATTCATCTTCTGTAAAAGCATCCAGTGGAACGTTAAAAGAATAACTATAACCATTACCTTGTCCACGTTCGTTTACAGCGCCAGTTCCAGGGAATAAATAGCGACCAGTTTCATGTAATGAAATGGTGCATACGTTAGGATCATCATAAAACGACCACTGCACGCCATCACCGTGATGAGCGTCTGTATCAATATATAAGACGCGTAAACCGTATTTCTTCTGAATATACTTCATTGCGATGGAGCTATCGTTATAAATACAAAAACCAGATGCTTTGCC
>NZ_JAKUFY010000096.1:0-21051 GCF_022663675.1 Bacillus cereus group sp. BfR-BA-01355 | reverse complement strand
TTAATTGGGGAAGCGTACATACTTGGATGGATTGGAATGTTAGTTGTTATCATACCACTATTAATTATGTTTGTATTTAAAGAATTAGGAAAGCAAAACCCATATTGGGGAATACTAGAGCCTTTACTTCTGTACGGAAGTTTATATGTATTAATGAGATGGTCTTTAAAAAATGAAGAGCAAAAAACTGTAAACTAGTTTGTTACTAATATTGAGCGAACGGAATATTTTATTGAGAGGAGAACAAATATGCAAAGTATATTTCTAGGTATATTGTCTATTGTATTTTTAGGTTTAACGATTTTCGGGCTATATACTACCTTTTCGAAAAAGGTACATGATGACTATTTCGATACTTTACTAGATGACACATCAGGTTATATTTTGTTCTTCGGTTTAATTGGAAAAGGGCTGCTCTGGATATGCAAAAAATTATTTCCAAAGAAATATTATATAGGGATTTTTAGAGGGATTACATTTACATTTAGTTGTCTATTTTTATTTCTAGCAGCCGGGATTTTGTTTGTTGATTGGAACAAGTTGTTTTAAACAGTAACATGAGGGTTACTGTTTTTTTCTTTGTAGTAAAGAGCTTTGTAAAGAGAGCGCTTTTTGTTCTGTTGTTAATAAGGAGTGAATATGAACGTTTTCTGGACGAGGGACTATCGGATACATAAGATTTGTTGGAGAAGGGTGGTGCTCCGAGCCGGTTGGAGAATGAGGATCTGCATGAGTAAGTTTTCCATGAATACGTCTTGTAAATAAAATATGACCGATTTCGTGAGCGAGCGTATATATATTTTTCATAGGGGCAGCCGAATTTGTTAAAACGATATAGCCAGTAAGTTGCTGTTGTTTTGCTAAAGAATAAGCGCAGGCAATTACTGCTGTTTCTTTGAAATAATCACTGCCAATATAACAAATATAAAGGTCGCATTCAGGAGCTTCATTTACACATGTTTGGAAAAAGGATGCCAACTTTTCTTGACTTTGAATGGAATTTTTATAACTGATTTCACGGTCAAAAAAACGGAAAAGTTCATTTAATACAATTACTTCTTGAATTTGAAATGTAATGGGGTGCCAAATTGATTCTGCAACAGCTAAATCTTTTGCGATGCGGTCATCAGAAATATCGGCGCCGGGAGTAATGCAAATACATATATTGACGTATGGATCCATAAGGAACACCTCAAATGAAAAAAGTTCTTCCTATAATATATGTGGGGAAAAGATGTCATGTATGGATAAACGCCTTCTTTATTGAATATATAGATGACAAGTCGAAAAAATTTCATAGTTCTATAACATGGTATGGTCGTCTTTTTGATATAGTAAAGGAAAGGGGGAGAATATATGTATACATTAAAAATCGTTTCAGACAGAGAAGCACTTTATCAATTTGCGAGTTATGTAAGAGTTGTACAAGGGGTTGAAGATGTATATGTAGAGGTGGGAGAACCTTTATATGAACATCCTTTAATGAAGTTTTATGTACATATTAAGCTGAAAGAAACATATGAGCAGCATAAAGCGTTACAGGAAATAGCAAGATTAGTAGAATTGGGTCGTTTTACATATGTCCATTATCGTAATGATGAAATTGAGGAAGCTTTTGAAGCTGTAAAATATGAAAGTTTTAAGAAATAAAGATGAAAAAACGGAGGCGAAAGCTTCCTTTTTTTCTTTAAAATTACATGAACAAAAAGAGAGAAATTTTGTTATGATAAGGGAGGTTAGGGAAAGGGGAATTTACATATGGGGTATATTGAAGAGTTACGAAAAGTCGTTGGTACAAGACCGCTTATTCTCGTAGGATCAGCAATCATTATATTAAATGATAAACAAGAAGTATTGCTTCAATATCGTTCAGATACATATGATTGGGGTGTACCTGGCGGGGCGATGGAACTAGGTGAAACGACAGAAGAAACGGCACGTAGAGAGTTATTTGAGGAAACGGGGTTAACTGCAAAAATAATGC
Organism: Bacillus cereus group sp. BfR-BA-01355; assembly: GCF_022663675.1. Lineage (NCBI taxonomy): Bacteria > Bacillati > Bacillota > Bacilli > Caryophanales > Bacillaceae > Bacillus > Bacillus cereus group sp. BfR-BA-01355. The sequence continues at coordinate 19,067 of NZ_JAKUFY010000096.1, read as the reverse complement.
AATTTCTTGGTGTTCTATCAGGAAAAGAAGTATATTTCCGTTATCCGAATGGCGATGAAATTTTCAATGTCATTCATCTGTATCAGGCACATCATGTGAGCGGGGAATTAAAGCTCGATCATGAAGGGTTGAAACTTCAATATTTTCCAGTAGATAAGTTGCCAAAATTGAATGAAACGACAGAGAAAATTTTGCAAAAGTTTTTATATGCACTGACAGAATAGAAGGTTAATTCCTTCTATTTTTATTATATGAAATATTTTGATTTTTTAGTATGTTTATAGTATGATAGTTATAGATATACATCTTATGGAATTTCACCTAAAAACTTACTAGGGTACATAAGAGAGGGGCAAGTACAAAATGCATAATGTTGTTATTACAGCTGCAGTTCGTTCGCCAATTGGAACTTTTGGAGGAGCGCTAAAAAATGTAACGCCAGTAGAATTAGCTGTTCCTGTACTTCAGGAAGCTGTAAAACGAGGCGGGGTAGAACCACATGAAGTTGATGAAGTAATTTTAGGTCATTGTATTCAAAGAACTGATGAAGCAAATACGGCGAGAACAGCTGCATTAGCGGCAGGATTTCCTGACACAGTTACGGGATATACAATCCAACGTCAATGTTCTTCAGGTATGCAAGCAATTATGTCAGCTGCAATGCAAATCCAATTAGGTGTAAGTGATGTTGTTGTTGCAGGTGGAGTAGAAGCGATGAGTTCGAGCCCTTATGCATTGAAACAGCACCGCTGGGGACAACGTCTACAGCACGGAGAAATTCGTGATACGGTGTGGGAAGTGTTAGAAGATCCGATTCACCATATTATGATGGGTGAAACAGCGGAAAATTTAGTTGAACAATATGAAATTACAAGAGAGGAACAAGATGAAGTTGCTCTTCGCAGTCATACATTGGCACTAAAGGCAATCGAGTCTGGACACTTTGACGATCAAATTGTTCCTATTACAATAAAAGAACGTAGAAAAGAAGTAGTATTTTCGAAGGATGAGCATCCACGTGCAGATATTACAGCGGAAAAATTAGCAGGGTTAAAACCAGCATTCCGTAAAGATGGGTCTGTAACTGCAGGTAATGCATCTGGCCTGAATGACGGAAGTGCAGTTCTAGTATTAATGAGCGAAGAAAAAGCAAAAGAAAAAGGCTTACAACCGTTAGCTAGAATTGTTGGATATTCAGTAGCTGGAGTAGACCCGAAAATTATGGGTATTGGACCAGCACCAGCAATCCGAAAAGGATTAGAGAAAGTAGATTGGTCATTAGAAGATGCAGATTTACTGGAAATTAATGAAGCTTTCGCGGCTCAATATTTAGCTGTAGAGAAAGAGTTAGGCTTAGACCGTGAAAAAGTGAACGTAAACGGTAGTGGCGTAGGACTTGGGCATCCAATTGGTTGTACAGGGGCTCGTATTACAGTAAGTTTAATTCACGAATTAAAAAGACGTGGTTTAGAAAAAGGAATTGCCTCTTTATGCGTTGGTGGCGGTATCGGGGTTGCCTTATTTATAGAAGCACTATAAAAAAGAAGCAGCTATTGCTGCTTCTTTTTTTATGACTCAAATAGATGATGGAATAATCGATCGCGATTTTCAAAGAAAAGTTTCGTCGTTTGATAATGCTCGGTTTCTTCTAATGTGGATTCGTGAATCCCCTCTTGTGTTAAAGAGTATATAGTAGATTCAGGGTAAGCCATTAAAATAGGAGAATGCGTCGCAATAACAAATTGTGAACCTTGTTCAGCTAGTTCGTGCATTCGAATGAGCATGGAAAGTTGTCTCATCGGTGATAGAGCTGCCTCAGGCTCATCTAAAATGTATAAACCTTGTCCTGAAAAACGATTCATAAATAAGGAAAAGAATGATTCACCGTGTGATTGTTCGTGTAGTGAAACGCCGCCGTAAGATTTTATAGCATCTATTTCATCAATATAAGAAGCAACGTTATAAAATGATTCAGCGCGAAGAAAGAAACCGTCGTTTGGTGTATTGAAACTTTTTGAAATTCGAAGGTATTCATGTAAAGATGAATGTGAATCGTTTGTGCTAAAGCGGAAATTCTTCGTTCCACCTTCTGCATTAAAACCTAACGCAATTGCAATTCCTTCAAGTAATGTTGATTTACCCGTTCCGTTTTCTCCAATAATGAATGTTACATTTGGATGGAAAGCTAGTGATTGTAATGTTCGGATAGCGGGTAAGCAGTAAGGATATGCGGAAAAACTAGGGATATTTTCTTTTTTTAATGTGACATTTTGTAAAAAGGGTACGTCAATCAATATATAAACCTCAATTCATAACGGATTTTGAATCTAAAAAGGCAGCAAATACAAGTGTTAATAACACCTGAATCCCTTCTTGTTTTCTGAATATTTATGTGGATTATATCATTTAAACTATCATATTCCAATGTGAAAATAAATATTGCATGAAGTTCCATTCTCTCGTTATGATAGATGGTATTCTATTGAAAATGTGAGAAGGAGTTAAAGTATGCCGTTTACATTTGCACATCCAGTAGCAGTTCTCCCTTTTACGAAAAAGCATTCTAAACATATTTCAGTAACGGCTCTTATATTAGGTAGTATGTCGCCTGACTTTGAATATTTCTTACACTTTAGACCGTATGGTGTAATTGGGCATACGTGGCTGGGGTTCTTATATTTAAATTTACCACTTGTCTTCTTATTAGCATACATATATCATTACATTTTAAAAAAGTCTTTTATAACACATTTACCTAAGCCATTTGCTGGCTACTATACATATGCAGTAGACAAGGGGTGGGGTCTTCATACATGGAAGGATCTTTTTGTATTTTGTTATTCAGCATTATTCGGTATGTTAACGCATGTTGTTTGGGATGCATTCACTCATAAGACAGGCTATTTTGTTATGAAAATACCATTATTGCAAAGAGAATGGTACGGTATCTCTGTTTATAAATATATGCAACATGGAAGTACATGTATTGGTTTTCTATTATTAGCATACGTTTTATGGAAGCATAGAAATGAAATGGGTAAAGACTTTATTTTAGCTTCGGAAAAAAGAAAGTATTGGATTTCAGTAATTGTTGTGGCAACTATTATATTTATCGTGTATGTGTTCCTAGATCCCTATTTTCATATTTTCCAAATTGGAGGTATAATAGTATCTGGACTGACAAGTTCATTTTGTGGACTTTTCATTGTTTCTATAGTTTACAAAGCAAGGGACTAATTTTATATTCATGAATGATAGCGTTAGGAGAAATGAAATGATGAAAGCATGGAAAAGTATTTTTGTTTTATGTAGTTTTCTTCTTATGTTAAGTGGTTGCTTCCATCAAGAAGAAAAGAAAGCTGAACCGAAGAAGAAAGAATCTATTCCTGAAACAAAGGAATATGGTGGGCGTGAGCTGAAAAAAGTAGGACAAAAAGTGAAAGAAACAGGCTGGGGTACTTTCATGTTAGAGCAGATGCATTCTGTGAATCAAACATTTGAAGTAGCGCCAATGAAAATTCACGTACAAGATGTGAAAGTAATCTCTTTATCACAGATGAGTGAAAAGGCAAAAAATACATTGAAAGTATACACGGCACTAACTCCTGAAGAAGTAAAACGTAGATTAGGGGATAAAGTAAGCCAAGAAGATGCAGAATTATATGCATCGCTAAGTGGAACAGAGATTAGTAATACAATTCGTTACGTTGAGATTACATATAAAGTGGAGAATAGCGGAAATAAAAATATGCAATTTTTCTCTATGAATGATGTTATAATTAATGGTAAGCAACATTTTAAAGTAGCGACTCAAAACTTTTTATATGACGAAGATACGTTAGTTGGTACAAAAAATGTATCAAGAGAAGACTATAAGCCTGGTGAAACAAGAGATGGGATTATTGGTTTAATACTTGACGATGGAAAAGACAAGGTAAAGGATATTCAGTTTATAACTGATGATTTACTTGCAGGAGATTCAGAAACACAAGATGTTGTAAAAGAGCCACAAACGTTTAATATCTCACTTTCGGAGTAATGTGTTTTTAAAATAATGTAAGACAAAACAGTCAGCACTCAAAAGATTATGCTGACTGTTTTTTTATTTCTTTTATGTATGAATCTACATTTTGAAAAGGTACCTTAATTTTAAACGCATCTTTTTGTTTATTAAATTGCTTTTCATTATAGGGACCGAAACGTTTATTGTGCTTTACGTCAATAATCCAATAATGTTCACTTTTTTTATTTGCAATTGCTGCGTCAGGGTTATTTGGATCTGATTTTTCCTCAGTTTGTTTTGCAATAATGTATTTATCATCCCAAGCAATGTCTGTAATTTTTGCAGGGATGTATTGTGTGGCATATACAGCATCTTGCGAGGGGAAAAGTTCAAATGCATTTCCAGAAGTACGTATGAGCTCGTATTCATCGTTAACCGTATAAGTTAAGTGACTTGTGTTTCCTGTACAACCAGTTAATAGGAAGGCGACGAATAGGATTATCCATTTTTTCAATATGGGAACCTCCTTTATAATGCTATTGTAACAAATTGTACAAGAAAAGTAAGAGAAACGCTAGTTTACAATGTTTTTTAGAAGTGGTACGATGAGACGGGTAAAGAAGGATATGAAGGAGTCGACATAAAATGAAGTTAAAGATGCATCGTCCAGCGCTTGTAATGAATCGCATAGGTGCTTCCCTAATTGACATGTTTTTAATCTCGGTTATGTATGGTGCAGTAGTAGCTATTATGACCGGAAACTATAGTGCTATGTTTAAGCGCTTTAATATAAGTTTAGGTGATTTTAGATATGATTTCGCAGTAGTTTTCATATTAATGGCGATATATTTTATTGTGTTACCCTTTATTTGGAACGGTGTTACACTTGGCAAAAAGGTAACGAGAATAAAATTAATTTCATTGAAGAGTGAAAAGCTAACGTTGCAAACATTAATTATAAGATTTTTTGTATTGTTATTGCCGAACGTATTGCTATTAGGAATTCCATTAATATGTAACGTATATATGATGTTGTTCCGCAAAGACAATTGCGGTTTTCAGGACTTAATTACAAAGACGAAAGTAATAAGTCTTGTATAATGAAAAAAGACCTTTTTATACATAAAATAAGAAGGTCTTTTTTGTTATACTACAATTTATGTAATAATATCATTTTGGGTTTTAATAGATTGAAAATTAAGAAAATGTTATAATGATTAAAATAATATCTTTATATAATAAGGGGGAAATTGAAATGACTGGAGGTAGTGTAATCTTTTGGGGGATTTTAATTTTCATCGGTTTAGTTTTCGATCAGCGTAATAGTAGGGAAAAAGAAGGAGTAAAAAAGTAATCGCTTACAAATGAATGAGCAATTTTTCTTGCTTGCAGATTAATCTTATAAAGGAGTATACTGAATGACGGTAAGACTTATAGAAGGGGTAATGAAAATGAAGCTTGCAGGAAAAGTTGCTATCGTAACTGGCGGTGGCATCGGTATTGGACGTAATACAGCTCTTTTGTTGCTAAACAAGGCGCAAAAGTTATTGTGACGGACATTGATCAAGAGAGTGGACAAGCAACAGTGGAGGAAATTATGAATCTAGGCGGAGAGGCACTTTTTGTATCCTATGATATGGGAAAGCAAGGAGATTGGCAACGCGTTATTAGCATTACTTTGAATGCATTCAGTCGCATTGATATGCTTTTTCAAAATGGTGGTTTATATAAAATAGATTCTATTTTTTCTCGCCAACAAGAGAACGATTCCAATGTACTTTGTATTAATGACGTTTGGATAGAGATAAAACAATTAACGTCATCTTTTATGAAACAGCAAGAAGAAGTGGTGCTTAGTGATTTACCGATTTTCGGTATTATTAGCACGAAAGGACAATCATTTCATACAGTAGAAGCCCTAGTATAATAATGAAAACCGCCCTCAATATATGTGGACGGTTTTTTTGTATGTTATATAGAAGGAAATTTCTTTAGCGAATACGTTGTTCTGTTTGGCTGTCAAAGAAATGCGCTTTATTTAAATCAAATGCCAATTTAATTTGATCTCCAGGTGAGAATATATGTCGTGCATCAACACGTGCTGCAAAATCTTGATTTCCAAGTTTCATATATAAAATAGATTCAGCACCTAACAATTCAGCAACTTCAATTTTTGTTGTGAAAGTAGTAGATTGTGAAGCTTCTAAAAATAGTAGTTCATCATGAATGTCCTCCGGGCGAATACCTAAAACAATTTCCTTATTTACATAGCCTTGTTCACGTAGCATCTTCATTTTTCCTTCAGATACTTTGATTTTTATGGTATTGTCTATAACGAAATCGGTTTCAGTCAATTTACCACGAAAGAAGTTCATCGCTGGTGACCCGATAAATCCACCCACGAAAATGTTTTCTGGTGTTTCATATACTTCTTTTGGAGTTCCAATTTGTTGAATCTTTCCATCCTTCATAACGACAAGACGCGAAGCCATAGTCATTGCTTCTGTTTGGTCATGTGTTACATAAATTGTTGTTGTTCCAAGGCGATGATGTAGCTTAGAAATTTCTGAGCGCATTGCAACACGGAGTTTAGCATCTAAGTTTGATAATGGTTCATCCATTAAGAAAACTTTTGCATCTCGAACGATTGCTCTACCTAACGCAACACGTTGGCGTTGTCCACCTGATAATGCTTTCGGTTTTCTATCTAAATATTGTTCAAGCCCTAAAATTTTTGCTGCATCTTTCACACGACGATCGATTTCATCTTTTGGTATTTTTCGAAGTTTTAATCCAAATGCCATATTATCATATACACTCATATGTGGATAAAGAGCGTAGTTTTGGAAGACCATTGCGATATCTCGATCTTTTGGAGGAACATCATTCATTAGTTTACCATCAATTGAAAACTCGCCTTTTGAAATATCTTCGAGTCCAGCTACCATTCGTAATGTTGTAGATTTTCCGCATCCAGAAGGACCGACAAATACGATAAATTCTTTATCTTGAATGTGTAAATTAAAATCGGTTACAGCTGTTACGTTATTATCATATATCTTATAAATATTTTCTAATTTAAGTTCTGCCATGGTATTTCCCCCTAGAAATAATTATGCAAACGTTTTCTTTGAGTTCATTATAAACGAATAGATTCAAAAAATAAATAAAAAAATAAAACGTTTTCATTTATTGAAGAGTTATTAGTAATTTTCGTATGTTTTCTTAGAAAAAGAACAATAAAAATTGTAAGCGCTATTTTAAATTGAGATAGAATCTGTTATCATTCATTAATGAAAACGTTTGCGCCTTAAAAAAGAGAAAAATAAATTATGAATGAAATGGGGTAGCATAATGGAAAAACAATGGTGGAAAGAAAGCGTAGTATATCAAATTTATCCTCGTAGCTTTATGGATAGTAACGGTGATGGTATAGGAGATCTTCAAGGGATTATTTCAAAGCTAGATTATTTAAAAGAGTTAGGGATTGATGTGATTTGGTTATCACCAGTCTATGAATCTCCAAATGATGATAATGGTTATGATATAAGCGATTATTGTAAGATTATGAACGAGTTCGGAACAATGGAAGATTGGGATGAGCTATTACATGAAATGCATGAACGTAATATGAAATTGATGATGGATTTAGTTGTTAATCATACATCTGATGAACATAAGTGGTTTATTGAATCACGTAAATCAAAAGATAATAAATATAGAGATTACTATATATGGCGTCCTGGAAAAGAAGGGAAAGAACCGAACAACTGGGGAGCTGCTTTTAGTGGGTCTGCATGGAAGTACGATGAAATGACGGATGAATATTATTTACATCTGTTTTCTAAAAAACAGCCGGATTTAAACTGGGATAATGAAAAGGTAAGACAAGATGTTTATGAGATGATGAAGTTTTGGTTAGAAAAAGGAATTGATGGATTCCGCATGGATGTGATCAATTTTATTTCTAAAGAAGAAGGATTACCAACTGTTGAAACAGATGAAGATGGCTATGTTTCAGGTCATAAACATTTTATGAACGGTCCAAACATTCATAAATATTTGCATGAAATGAATGAGGAAGTATTATCGCATTATGATATTATGACGGTTGGTGAGATGCCAGGTGTAACGACAGAAGAAGCCAAATTGTATACTGGAGAAGAACGAAAAGAGTTGCAAATGGTATTCCAATTTGAACATATGGATTTAGATTCAGGAGAAGGTGGAAAGTGGGATGTAAAACCATGCTCACTTCTTACTTTAAAAGAGAATTTGACAAAGTGGCAAAAAGCATTAGAGCATACCGGATGGAATAGCCTTTATTGGAATAACCATGATCAGCCTCGCGTTGTATCTCGTTTTGGTAACGATGGAATGTATCGCATTGAATCAGCAAAAATGTTAGCGACAGTTCTTCATATGATGAAGGGAACGCCATATATTTATCAAGGTGAAGAAATCGGAATGACGAACGTTCGATTCCAATCAATTGATGAATATCGAGATATTGAAACGTTAAATATGTATAAAGAAAAAGTGATAGACCATGGTGAAGATATAGAAAAAGTAATGGAGTCTATTTATATAAAGGGTCGTGATAATGCTAGAACTCCGATGCAGTGGGATGATCAGAATCACGCTGGATTTACAACAGGTGAACCTTGGATTACTGTAAATCCTAACTATAAAGAGATTAATGTGAAACAAGCAATCCAAGATGAAGGTTCAATTTTTTATTACTATAAGAAATTAATTGAGCTACGCAAAAATAATGAAATAGTTGTATATGGATCATATGATTTAATATTAGAGAATAATCCTTCTGTTTTTGCTTATGTAAGAACATATGGAGACGAAAAACTACTTGTTATTGCAAACTTTACTGCGGATGAAAGTGTATTTGAAATGCCTGAGGATATTAGTTATAGTGAATCAGAATTATTTATACACAATTACGATGTAGAAATCGGATCGATAGATAACATTACATTACGTCCGTATGAAGCGATAGTATTCAAATTGAAATAAGAAAAATCCTTATGCCACCTTGGCATAAGGATTTTTTGGATTACCATTTTAATATGGAGAATCCATATGGAGGAAGTGTAACTTGTAATACACTTGCTTCCGCTGAAAATTCTTCATTTGTATAAATGTTAATTATTTTCTTACCAGTAACATGAAGAGGGAGTGGAACTGTAACTTCACTATTAGTAGGGTTTAAAACGAAAAAGATAGTTTCATCCTCATATGTTTTCGTATAAGAAATATAATTATGTTCATCATTTGCTTCGATGAATTGAAAAGTACCATGTCCTCCAAAAGCTTCATGTTGTTTTCGTAATGAAATCAATGTTTGTATATGTGTAAATAATGCATGATCTTGTTCTTTAGTATCCCAAATCATACATTTACGGCAATCGGGGTCCATACCACCATCCATGCCGATTTCATCTCCGTAATAAATGCATGGAGAACCGATGAAAGAAAGATGGAATACATAGAGCAATTTCAACTTATTTTTATCTCCGTTGCATGTTGTTAAAATTCTTGGAGTATCATGGCTATCTAATAAATGAAAGGCTGCTTCATTTACATTCATAGAGTAGGAATGTAGAGATTCTGTAATTTGCTTCATGAACTCACTTGCTTTAATGGAATCGTTAGCAAAGTAAGAAAGTAGAGCGTTTGTAACAGGGTAGCTCATGACAGCATCAAATTGATCGCCTTGTAGCCATGGAAGGGCATCGTGCCAAATTTCTCCCAAAATATATACTTCAGGATTTAATGTCTTTATTTCAGTTCGGAATTCTCTCCAAAAATTGTGATCGACTTCATTTGCGACATCAAGGCGCCAGCCATCTATATTAAATTCTCGTACCCAATAACGTCCTACTTCAAGTAAGTATTCTTTTACATCTGGATGAGCTGTATTTAATTTAGGCATATACGGTGTAAAGGCGAAAGTATCATAATTAGGAAGTGGCTCGGTTATAATTGGGAATTCATGAATGTGGAACCACTCTTTATATGCGGACTTCTCACCGTTCTCTAGTACGTCTTGAAATTTCTCGAAAAAGTATCCACTATGATTAAACACAGCATCGAGCATTACTTTTATACCGTGCTTATGACATTCTTCAACGAGCTCTTTGAAAGTTTCTTTCGTCCCAAATTGTGGATCAATTTCCATATAGTCAATTGTGTCATATTTATGGTTTGAATGAGCTTTGAAAATAGGTGTGAAATATATTCCGGAAATGCCAAGCTTAACAAGGTAATCAAGGTTTTGAATAACACCAGCAAAATCTCCACCGAAAAAATTAGTTGGAGTTGGATTCGTACTTCCCCAGGGAAGAGTGTTTTCTGGATTCAGCGTACTATCGCCATTAGCGAATCGTTCAGGGAAAATCTGATACCAAATGGTGTCTTTAATCCAAGATGGTGCTTTGAATACATCATCTGCATGAATAAATGGAAAACAGAAAAAGTTACCAACATCATCATTTGGAATGTTAGAAAAGAATCCTCGCTCTGTATAAATAAGAGTGTCTGTTTCAGATTTTAATTCAAACCCATAACGTAAGCGCTTAAATTTGGGTTCGATTGAAATGGACCAATAATCAAATAATGCAGTAGAACCCGTTTTTTTCATGGGTGTACTTGATGATATCCATTTCCCGTCTTTCCATTCGTAAGGATCACCGTAAATAAGATCGGCGCTTTGAATATCATCTCTCTTAGTACGTACTCGGATGTGAATTGTTTGTTCATCATAAGCGTATGCATAATTATCTTTCGGCCTATGATAAATGGCTTCTTTAAACATATAGAAAATCCCCCTTCAATATCTCTATACATAGTATTCCCTTAAGTGTAATAATAAAGCCTATATTGCAAACGATTGCCTTTCTCGTAGATTTAATATTGCTTATAAGAGTAGTATTCATTTCATATAAAGTCAATGTATAAAGAGTATAATGACATAATTTTTAAATTAATATTTGCAAAATGAATAAAAGAATGTATAATGATAGACAAATAACGCAAACGTTTTCATAGACTTGAGATATTGTTTGCGCTTCAATTAAACTATTAAATGCAAACGTTTTCAGTTACTGAGGTACATAGACAATTTAGGGAGGTTTTTGGGATGAAGAAAGCATTATCATTATTAACGGTTTCAGCATTATCTATTGGTATGTTATCTGCATGTGGACCGAAAGATTCAGGGAAAAAAGAGGAAAGTAAAGCGAAAAAAGACTATGACCTTCTTGTTTGGGAAGATGAGAAAAAAGGTGTGGGTCTAGAGCCAGCGGTGAAAAGTTTTGAAAAGAAATATAATGTGAAAGTAAAAGTTGAAGAGGTTCAGATGACGAAACAAATAGAAAAACTTCGTCTCGACGGTCCAGCTGGCACAGGGCCAGATGTTGTAACATTGCCACATGATCATATTGGTAATGCGGTAACAGAAGGGCTACTTTCAGAAGTGAAAGTAGATGATACAGTAAAAAGTAAATTTACAGATTTATCAATAGAAGCACAAACATATAACGGAAAAATATACGGTTTACCAAAAGCGATTGAAACACCAATCTTTATTTATAATAAAAAAATGATGCAAAAAGCACCCGAAACGATGGATGAACTGTTTAACTTCTCAAAAGACTTTACGAAAGATGGAAAATACGGATTTTTAGCACTAGGAGATAACTTCTACTTCGCTAATGCATTTATGGCAGGTATGGGTGGTTATGTATTTGGTGAAAAAGATGGAAAGCCAAATGCAAATGATATTGGATTAAATAATAGCGGTGCGGTACAAGGTGCTGAATATATTCAAAAATGGTACAAAGAAAAGTTATTCCCGAAAGGTATTATCGGTGAATCTGGTGGTTCAGCTGCAGATGGATTGTTTAATGAAGGAAAAGCAGCATCTATTATGAATGGTCCATGGGCATTCCAAGCGATGGAAAAGGCTGGAATAGATTATGGTGTTGCTCCAATGCCGAAATTACCAAATGGTCAACCGATGAAAACGTTCGTTGGTGTAAAAGGATGGCATGTAACAAGCTTCTCTAAACAAAATGATTTAGCTACAAAATTTACTGAGTGGGTTACAAATGAAGAAAATGCTAAAATTCGCTTTGAGAAAACGAAAGAAATTCCACCAGTAAAATCAGTAATGGAAGATCCAATCATTAAAGAAAATGAGGCTGCAAAAGCGGTTGCGACGCAATCGGAAAATGGAATTCCAATGCCGAATATTCCAGAAATGCAGGAAGTTTGGAAACCAGCTGGGGATGCGCTTCAATTAGTTGTATCAGATAAAGAAGCACCAAAATCCGCACTTGATAGTGCAGTGAAACAAATTAAAGGTAATATTGAGGCAAATCATAGTAAGAAAAAATAAGGTGAAATTCGTGACTCTAATATGAGGGGCACGAATTCTCTCCCTTCCATGTGGGAAGAAAAAAGGGGGAAGGAACATGCAAACATCTATGGAACCTGCAAAGGGGTTAAACCATTCAAAGCATAGGAAAATGGCAACCGTGTTATCAATCATTCCGGGCATGGGCCAAATATATAATAAACAATTTGTAAAAGGTCTTATTTTTCTAGTATTAACAGGTTCATTTATTGTAGCCTTTGCTGATTTATTAAATATGGGATTATGGGGCATTGTAACGCTCGGTACAGAAGTTCCACGTGACCATTCTGTCTTTCTATTAGTAGAAGGGATCTTGGCACTTATCGTTATCGCGTTTGGGCTCGGCATATATGCATTTAACTTATATGATGCATATCAAAATGGAAAGAAACGTGATATAGGAACACCGTTAAATTCTGTAAAAGAGCAATACCGTAATTTGTTAGATCAAGGCTTTCCTTATTTAATGGTTTCACCAGGTTTTCTACTACTTATCTTTGTTGTCGTATTTCCAATCATCTTCGTAATTTTAATTGGATTTACAAACTATGATTTATATCATTCTCCTCCAGCTAAATTAGTAGATTGGGTGGGTTTTAAAAACTTTATTGATATTTTCACATTACCGATGTGGAGAGATACATTTTTAAGTGTATTTTCTTGGACTGTCATTTGGACATTCGTTGCAACAACATTACAAGTTGCACTTGGTATTTTTTTAGCGATTATCGTAAATCAGCCTGGTATTAAAGGTAAGGCAATTATTCGAACAATCTTTATTTTACCGTGGGCTGTTCCAGCATTCGTATCTATTCTTGTATTTGCTGGTATGTTTAATGAAACATTTGGAGCAATTAATAACCAAGTATTAGCTTTATTCGGGATTGAAAAGATTGCTTGGATGACAGACCCGTTTTGGTCAAAGATTGCTTTAATTATGATTCAAACATGGCTTGGTTTCCCGTTCGTCTTTGCAATGACAACAGGTATATTGCAATCGATTCCAGGAGAATTATATGAAGCGGCTACAGTAGATGGAGCAACTGCTTGGCAACAGTTCCGCAAAATTACATTGCCACTTGTGTTATATGCAACAGCGCCAATATTAATTACGCAATATACGTTTAACTTTAATAATTTTAGTATTATTTATCTATTTAATAACGGAGGACCTGCTGTGTCTGGACAAAATGCAGGTGGAACGGATATTTTAATTTCATGGATCTATAAGTTAACGATGACTTCGGCTCAGTACGGCAAAGCAGCAGCTCTTACAATGATTTTATCGTTAATTGTTATTACAGTTGCGTTATGGCAATTTAAGAGAACAAAATCATTCCAAGAAGAGGATATGATGTAAATGAATATTAAACGACAAAAGATGCTACGTCTTTCATTAAGTTATTTAGTTATCTTCATAATGTGTGCGATTATTTTCTATCCATTACTATGGATAATTGGTTCATCGTTTAATCCAGGGGATAGTTTATCTGGGTCAAGTATTATTCCGAAAAATGCCACATTAGATCATTATCGCAAGCTACTTGATCTCGATTCAAGTAATTACTTACTTTGGTATAAAAATACTTTGAAAGTTAGCGTAATGACGATGATTTTCTCTGTACTAGCCATTAGTTTTACTGCTTATGCATTTTCGAGATATCGTTTTGTTGGAAGAAAGAATGGTTTATTAACATTTTTAATTTTGCAAATGATCCCGAATTTTGCAGCGTTAATCGCACTATATATATTAGCTCAGTTAACAGGATTACTTGATACACATCTTGCATTAATTTTAATTTATGTGGGCGGAGCAATTCCGATGAATACATGGCTTATGAAAGGGTATTTTGATACGATTCCGAAAGAGTTGGATGAATCAGCTCGAATGGATGGAGCAGGGCATTTCCGTATTTTCTGGCAAATCATTATGCCACTTGCAAAGCCAATCGTAGCGGTTGTAGCGTTATTTACTTTCATTGGTCCATTTACAGATTTCATTTTAGCGAGTATTATTTTGCGAACACCAGAAAATTATACTTTGGCAGTTGGATTATATGAAATGGTTGCGAAGAAATTCGGTAATGAATTTACAACGTTTGCAGCGGGTTCTGTGTTAATTGCGATCCCGATTTCAATTTTATTCCTATCACTACAAAAATATTTTGTTTCCGGTTTAACAGCTGGAGGTACGAAAGGATGAAAAATGGGACATTACGTCCCATTTTTCTTTTCATCTCCCTATAAATAACTTTATAGGGAGATGAAAAGAGATTTGACATCACATGCGAAAAGATGTCAAATAAATAGTATATTATAGTATAGGAAAAAATAGCTATATCCCTTACAATACATGAAGAGGGAGAATAGGATTAGTTTTGCAAGATATAAGAAATAAAAGTTTATGACTTGCAATGAGTGCGAGATAAAATATATGAAAAATGGCAGAGAAATGAGAGGAGGGGGATTTTTATGACAGTTACAATTAAAGATGTGGCGAAGCAAGCGAATGTTGCACCATCAACAGTTTCTCGTGTAATTGCTGATAATCCAAGTATAAGTGAAAAGACAAAGCGCCGTGTTAGGAAAGTAATGAGTGAATTAGGGTATCATCCTAATTTAAATGCGAGAAATCTTGCGAACCAAACGACGAAAACACTTGGTCTTGTTATGCCAAGTTCTGCAAGTAAAGCTTTTCAAAATCCATTTTTCCCAGAAGTTATAAGAGGGATTAGTTCATTTGCACACGTAGAAGGTTATGCGCTTTACATGTCGACAGGTGAAACGGAAGAAGAAATTTTTAATGGTGTCGTAAAGATGGTACAGGGACGCCAAATTGGTGGCATTATTCTTTTATATTCAAGAGAGAATGATCGGATTATTCAATATTTACATGAACAAAATTTCCCGTTTGTTTTAATAGGAAAACCATATGATCGAAAAGATGAAATTACATATGTAGATAATGACAATTATACAGCTGCAAGAGAAGTGGCAGAATATTTAATTTCATTAGGGCATAAGCAAATCGCGTTCATTGGTGGTGGTTCAGATTTACTTGTAACGAGAGATCGTTTAGCTGGTATGAGTGATGCCTTGAAATTAGCAGACATTGTATTACCAAAAGAATATATTTTACATTTTGATTTTTCGAGGGAAAGTGGTCAACAAGCGGTTGAGGAATTAATGGGACTGCAGCAACCGCCGACGGCAATTATGGCAACGGATGACTTAATTGGACTTGGTGTGTTAAGTGCTCTTTCTAAAAAAGGATTCGTTGTACCGAAGGATGTTTCTATTGTAAGCTTTAATAATGCTTTATTATCAGAAATTGCGAGCCCTCCACTTTCGACAGTTGATGTGAATATTTATCAGCTGGGATATGAGGGAGCAAAAGCTTTAGTTGATAAAGTAGAGAATGCAGAATCCACTGCAAAGTGTATCATTATTCCTCATAAATTACTAAAACGTCAAACTTGTGATCATTATGCATAAAAAAGCTAAGAGTTTAACTCTTAGCTTTTTTCTTTAGAAAGGCTTCTAATCGGTCGCAGCCTTCTTTTAAAGTTTCAATACTATACGCATAGGACAAGCGAAGGTAGCCTTCACCGTATTCAGAGAATGCTGTTCCAGGAACTACAGCTAGTCCAGCTTCTTTGACAAGATCAAGTGCAAAATCAAATGATGAAGATGTCAAATGACCAACATATGGGAATAAGTAAAATGCACCTGTTGGCTTTTCAACTGTTAATCCCATTTGAGTGAGTCTATTATATACGTAATCACGGCGTTTTTTATATTGGTGGCGCATCATTTTGGGTGCGTCTTTAGCTGCTGTTAATGCTTCAATTGCAGCGTATTGAGCGATTGAAGTAGCACACGTTACATTGTATTGATGAACTTTTAATATGTGTCCAGCTAAATAGCTTGGTGCAAATAAAAGTCCAACACGCCAGCCAGTCATAGAATGTGATTTAGATAAACCGTTAATGACAATTGTCTTTTCACGCATTTCTGGGAAATGAGCGATAGATGTGTGCTTTTGTTCATATACCAGCTCGCTATAAATTTCATCTGAAAGGACGAAAATATTTTTGTCTTTTAAAACATCTACAATATCTTTTAGTTCTTCTGTTGATAAAGTTACACCGGTCGGGTTAGAAGGATACGGTAGTACGATACATCTTGTTTTTTCTGTAATAGCATTTTTAAGCGCTTCAGCTGTTAAACGGAATCCAGTTTTACGAACATCTACAAAAATAGGTGTTGCACCGCATAATCGAATAATAGGTTCGTAACCTGGATAAATAGGAGCAGGTAAAATTACTTCTGTTCCTGGCTCTAAAATCGTTCGAAATGTAACATCAATTGCTTCGCTAGCACCGATTGTAACGATGGTTTCGTTTTCAGGTGAGTAATGTAAATCGTAGTTATCTTTTACGAAGTTACAAGCTGCCTTGCGTAATTCTAGTAAACCAGCGTTATGTGTATAGCTTGTATAGTTTTCTGTAATAGCCCGTTTTGCAGCTTCTTTTACGAGAGAAGGTGTAGGGAAATCGGGTTGTCCGATTGTTAAAGAAATCAAATTATCATAGTTTTGAATCATGTTAGAGAATTGACGGATTCCAGAAATTTGGATGTCCTTCACTCTAGGGTTAATGAATTGTTCCATTGTATCTCCCTTTCTTCCGTTTGAAAATTAAGTTCATTTTATCATATTTTCTATGATCGCGCTTTGTATATGTAATTTAGAAAGAGAGAGAAAAGAGAAAAAAGCCGCTATAAGCGACTTTTTAATATCCGTATTCCCAATCTATTTCATCTTCATTCCAGAGTACAGAGGATACCTTGCCAAGGTGAACAACTGATTCGTTCACAGCACATGTGCAATTTTCATCTCCTGCTTTATGCTGTAATTCTTCATATACTGATTTTTCAACATTTTCTAGAACAACCAAATTTTCTTCTTTTAAAACAAGCGTAGTACCCGCCATATTTATCTTCCTCCTACTAAAGTAATGATCACTTATTTGTAAACATAGATAGTATGGATTATATGCTGTATTTTGCTATAGTTGTCCGTCTAAAAAAGTATTTTTATATTTTCTTTGTAATCCGTATTCATTGTATACTGCACGAAGGAAATTTGGTACAGGGTTTACAATCATTTCGAAAATCTGTAACAATTATGATGAGTTGTTAACAAAGAATTAACAAATATGTTAAGAAAAATCAAAATTTTAAAACAAATACACCTATAAAATGATATAATCATATCAAAATACATATAGGGGATGAGAGGTTATGGAGCTTATCCGTGATTTATTGATTCAAATTGCCATCATAATTTTGCCACTATTTTTATATGAAGCGATTCGTTTAAATCGCTATCAAGAAATGCCTCCGAAGCCAAATCGTTACTTTATTATGTTTTTATCTAGCGTTACGCTCGTTCTCTCCATGACATACTCTATTTGTTTTGGCAATGTGTGTGGGTATAACTTTCACCCCATTCCAATTGTCAGTGGTTTTTTATATGGTGGGATTGTTGGTTTAATCCCAGCGGTTATTTTTGTTGCATATGAATGGTTACTAAAGGGAATGAGCTTTCTTCCAGTTTTAGAAGTAATATTTCTATTGATAGTTCCGCTGTTTTTATCAAAGAAATGGTCTCTTTTTTCAAGGGATAAGAAATTAATTTTAGCATTTATGATTTCATCATTTTATGTGCTTGTTTCTTTAGTATTAGGCATGATTAATGTTCTTTTGGAAACAGGATTTACACCGTATATTTCGCAAATATATAGCGGATTTATATTTGCCTCGCTTATCATGGTCATGACAATGGTATTTCAGGTGTATTTAACTGAATATTTAAACGAAAATGCATTGCTGCGTACAGAGATGCAAAAATCAGAAAAGCTTAATATTGTAAGTGAGTTAGCAGCAAGTGTGGCACATGAAGTTCGAAATCCACTTACTGTTGTTCGTGGATTTATCCAATTGTTAGAAAGTACGGAAGATGTGAAGAATAAGGATTATATGCGCCTCGTATTAGCTGAATTGGATCGGGCGGAACAAATTATTTCAGATTACTTGAATTTAGCAAGGCCGCAAATTGAGAAAAAAGAACACATTTGTTTATCAGCCCAATTAATAGAAATGACCACTCTCATGTCGTCATTTGCAGCGATGCAAGGTGTATATTTACAAGTTGAAATTTCAGAAAGTCTTTATACGATTGGTGATAAGACAAAGTTGAAGCAAGCTATTATGAATGTTGTTAAAAATGGTATTGAAGCAATTCAAGGAAATAAAGGATATTTAAAAGTAACAGCCATTCAAAAAGACGAAACAATCATAATAAGAGTTAAAGATAGTGGTGTTGGTATGACGAAAGAACAGTTAGCAAGGCTGGGGCAACCATATTATTCTTTAAAAGAAAAAGGGACAGGATTAGGGCTTATGGTAACATTTAGTATTTTACAAGCGCATAATGGTACATTGGAATATAAGAGTGAAAGTGGAAAAGGCACTGAAGCAATTATTATATTACCAGCTGTACAAAATAAGGAATAAAAGTTACCGATGGAAGGTAACTTTTTATTTTATACTGCTTATTCATTTGTT
>NZ_JAKUFY010000095.1:0-21198 GCF_022663675.1 Bacillus cereus group sp. BfR-BA-01355 | reverse complement strand
AGTTGAAAAAGATAGGTGAATGTATTCATCTGTCATTAATTGAACATTTTAACATCCCTGAAAATGATTTTTTTCAAATGTTTTTACCTTATCAACAAAATCACTTTTTATATAATCCATATTATTTATTAGAAAGAGGAGAAAAGAGAACGGAGAATATGATTTATGTTTCTATTACATGTGGACCGGAAAGAACGATAAAACAAAAAAGGAATTTATATCAGTCGATATCCTTGAAGGTTTCTAAATGCTCGGGGATAAAAAGTGCAGATATTTTTATTACGCTAAATGAGACATCTGCTGAAAATTGGTCATTTGGTCAAGGATTGGCACAATTGGTAAAAGTGAAGGGTGAGTGAAATGATGAATGAATCAATTGAATATTGTATTCAAGAGAAAATGAGAGAAAAGGCACCTGCATTTGCTCATTATAGTGAAGAGATATTGTTTGAGGAAGTGTGGCGGGATGATACTTTAACATTAAGAGAAAGAAGTTTATGTACAGTGTCGGCATTAATCAGTCTTGGTCATACAGAACAATTACTATTTCATTTGCAGTTGGCCAAACAAAATGGAATTGCAGAAAATGAAATGATTGCATTAATAACGCATATGGCTTTTTATGTTGGCTGGCCCAAAGCAGTAACAGCTTTAAATATAGCAATGAATGAAATGGAAAGTTAAGAATAACGATAAGAAAGAATTCATTAAATATGAATTCTTTCTTATCGTTATTTATGCAATACTCTAATGAAATATTTTTCACTTTTTCTCTTGCTTTTTTATCAATTGCGTAGTAAAGTGATGGTAAAATTAACGCTAGGAAGTGACAAAACATGCGTGATAATACGATAGGATCATTAATATGGTTACGTTTAATACGATTTACGAACCAAAGTAATCAAATGTCAAATGAGTTTTTAAAACGTTTTGATTTAACGACAGCTCAATTTGATGTGCTTTTGCAAATACGTACGTATCAACCACTAACACAAATGGAGTTAGCTGAAAAGGTAACTGTTACACAAGGTGGCATTTCTCGAATGTTAACTCGTCTTGAAAAAGAAGGATATATTGTACGAAAACAAGATTGGAAAACGAAAACAATTAGTCTTACAGAGCAAGGAGAAGCAGCTTTAGAGAGAGCATTGCCAGAGCAACTTGCATTTCAATCTTCGTTTTTTGATGATGTATTAAATGAAGAAGAGCAGAAAATATTATACGAGCTGATGACGAAAGTTCATAAGCATAGTGAAAAAAAAGAATTACCGCAAGAGTAATTTTTTTTACATCACCAATTGACTAATCAAGTGATGAGATAGGTAATACGGAGATATACTTGACTTACCAACGTTTTTAGAAGAAAAACTAATACTACATTATTAAAGGGGAGAGTAACTATGGAAAAATACCGTATAGATACAAGAAAAGGAATTGAGTTTGGGTTATATTCAATTGGCGATCATGTTTTAAATCCACATAATGGGGAGAAAATTACGCCAGAAAAAAGAATTCACGAACTAATTGAAACAGCTAAGTTAGCAGATGAGGCAGGGCTTGATGTATTTGCTGTCGGCGAAAGTCATCAAACACATTTTACAACGCAAGCTCATACAGTTATTTTAGGAGCTATTGCACAAGCTACGAAAAATATAAAAATTGCAAGTTCAGCAACGATAGTAAGCACATCTGATCCGGTTCGAGTATATGAGGACTTTGCTACAATTGACTTGATTTCTAATGGACGTGCAGAAATCGTGGCTGGTCGTGGGTCTCGTATTGGGGGATATAGTTTACTTGGTTATGACGTGAATGATTATGAAGAGTTATTTGAAGAGAAGATGGATCTTTTATTGAAAATTAATAAAGAGGAACATGTAACATGGAACGGACAGTTCAGAGCGCCGCTTGCACATGCATCGGTTATTCCGAGAGCGAAGAATAATAACTTACCAATTTGGCGTGCAGTTGGTGGCCCGCCAGCTAGTGCAATTAAGGCAGGACGTGCAGGTGTGCCAATGATGATAACAACACTTGGTGGTTCAGCAATTAACTTTAAAGTGTCAGTAGATGCTTACCGCGAGGCTGCTGTGCAAAGTGGATTTGATCCAGCTAGTTTACCAGTTGCGACAACAAGTTTATTTTATACGGCAAAAAATTCACAAGATGCACTTAGTGAATATTACCCTCACATTAATGCTGGTATGCTTACACTGCGCGGTGATGGGTATCCGAAACAGCAATTTACAAATGCAATAGATTACCGTGATGCTTTAATGGTTGGTAGCCCACAACAAATCATTGAGAAAATGCTTTACCAATATGAATTGTTTGGCCAACAACGCTTTATGGCACAAATTGATTTTGGCGGTGTACCATTTGATAAAATTGAGAAAAATATTGAATTAATTGCTACTGAAATTTTACCAGCCGTTAGAAAACATACAGCAAAACAAATAAAAAATCTGAGAGTCTAATTGACTCTCAGATTTTTTATTTGTTATGGAAAAATGACAAAAGAATGAACTTTTAGTCGAGGAAGAGGGAAGCTATTTTCTATTTTTGAATAACATTATTTCGAGTTTGAATTTTGGAAATACATTTTTCTCTTGACAAAAAATAAGCATTTATCGAGGGTGGTTGTGAGGACATTTTTTCGGGTGAAAGTCAAGTGTATGAAGAAAAAAACGATTGTTTTATAGATATAAAAGTAAGCCGTATATTGAAAAAATACATTTTGCTAATGAGGAAAATCTGATTCAAAAAAATGACAAAAGACATATTTCAGACAAAATGATGTCAATAATACGTCAAAAATAACCTGAATTTACTATGCAGGTATATTATACAATTCGATTAACGAATAAAACACTACAGAAATAGTGAAAAGGTAAAAATTAGCATTGCAATAGTTTGAAAAACTGAAACTTCATATTTTTCGACAATACATACAAAATGTTTTTGTCTTTTCGTATTTCTTAATAATTGAGTTTGATAAAATTGCTCAATTAACTTTTATTATAAAAACTATGAAGGAAGTGATTTTAGTATGGAAACGCTCGAATTGGCACGAATACAGTTCGCATCAACAACGATTTTCCATTACTTTTTTGTTCCGCTGTCAATTGGTTTAGCTTTTATTATTGCGATAATGCAAACGTTGTATGTGGTAAAAGGGCAAGAAGTATATAAGAAGATGGCAAAGTTTTGGACGCAATTATTCCTTATTAACTTTGCAGTAGGTGTAGTAACAGGTATTTTACAAGAATTTCAGTTTGGTATGAACTGGTCAACGTATTCACGTTTTGTAGGTGATGTATTTGGTCCCTCACTTGCAATTGAAGGATTACTGGCATTTTTCATTGAGTCTACATTCCTAGGTTTATGGGTATTCGGTGAGGATAAATTACCGAAGCGAATTCACTTAATGTGTATTTGGCTCCTTTCAATTGGAACGATGTTATCAGCATTCTGGATTTTAACTGCAAGTGCATTTATGCAGTCACCTGTCGGGTATGAAATGGCAGCTGATGGTCGTGCACAAATGAATGATTTCTTAGCCATTATTCAAAACCCACAACTATGGGTGCAATTCCCGCATACAATTACAGCAGCAATTGCAACAGGTGCATTCTTTATTGCGGGTGTAAGTGCATGGAAAATTACAAAAGGACAAGAAACTGTAGTATTTAAAAAATCTTTCCGAATTTCTATCATTGTTGGAACAATTACAACGGCGCTTGTATTATTCTTCGGTCATGCACAAGCGCAACAATTAATTAAGACACATCCAATGAAGATGGCGGCAGCTGAAGCGCTATGGAATACAAGTGAGGATCCAGCGCCATTTACAGTATTTTCGAAAATTGATACAGAGAAGAAAGAAAATTCGTTTGAAATTCAAATCCCTTATATGCTAAGTCTATTATCGTATGATAAGTTTAGCGGTCAAGTTGAAGGGATGAATCAAATTCAAAAACAATATGAAGAAAAATATGGACCTGGAGATTATATTCCTCCAGTGCATACAATGTTTTGGAGTTTTAGAGCGATGGTAATGAGTGGAACATTCATGCTTCTTTTAGGAGCTTACGGATGTTTCTTATCAAGAAAAGATCGTTTAGCTGAAAAAACGTGGTATTTAAAATTAATGGTGTATGCAATTTCTCTTCCATTCATCGGTAATACAGTAGGGTGGATTATGACTGAAATGGGTCGTCAACCTTGGGTTGTATTTGGTGTAATGAAAACAGAAGATGCTGTATCACCAAATGTAACATTCGGTGAAGTATTATTCTCACTTATTTCATTCACATCAATGTATTTAATTATGGGTGGAATTTGTGTGTACTTATTTGTTCGTACCATTAAGGGTCACACGAATAAGAAAACGAAAAAGGATTATCAAAGCCATGATCCATTTGATAAGGAGGAAGAGTATGTTATCTCTTAATGAGTTATGGTTTTTAGTTATTGCAATCTTATTTGTTGGATTCTTCGTACTGGAAGGTTTCGACTTTGGGATAGGAATGGTTTCGAGGTTTTTAGGAAAGAATGATTTTGAAAAACGAGTTTACTTAAATACAATAGGGCCGTTCTGGCACGCGAATGAAGTATGGCTTGTTTGTGCTGGTGGAGCCATGTTTGCGGCATTTCCGCACTGGTATGCAACTTTATTTAGTGGTTTTTATATTCCGTTTGTATTTATGCTTCTTGCTTTAATTTTAAGAGGTGTTTCCTTTAAATTTCGTGCGAAAATAGATAATCATAAATGGAAGAGTGCGTGGGATTGGGGGATGTTTATTGGAAGTATGTTACCTCCTATCCTTTGGGGAGTTGCGATTGCAAACTTTATGGTAGGTGTACCTATTGATGAGAGTAAAAACGTTGTAGGTGGATTCCTGCAATTACTTCATCCATTTGCGTTACTTGGAGGAGTAATGTTTCTCCTACTATGTATTGTTCACGGATTACAATTTCTTACGATACGTACAACTGGTAAATTGAGAGAACGTGCACGAATTGCTGCAATAAAAATTGCACCATTTTCATTAATTACACTTCTTGTTTTTGCTGGTGTGGGGTTATGGAAAACCGACATTTTCACTGCCCATGGAACAGAATGGATTATGGTACCAATCGGAGCTTTTGTAGCACTATTAGTGTCCACTTTATTAAATAAAAGAAGAAGAGATGGTTGGGCTTTCTTTATGACGAGTTTAACAATCATT
This sequence comes from Bacillus cereus group sp. BfR-BA-01355, assembly GCF_022663675.1. Lineage (NCBI taxonomy): Bacteria > Bacillati > Bacillota > Bacilli > Caryophanales > Bacillaceae > Bacillus > Bacillus cereus group sp. BfR-BA-01355. Next base: position 15,967 of record NZ_JAKUFY010000095.1, on the reverse strand, counting down.
TTACTAAGTGCGAGTGTATTTATCGGTATGTTCCCACGTGTTATGATTAGCTCTTTAGGAGCAATGAATGATTTGACAATTTACAACGCAGCATCAGGAGCTTATGCATTAAAACTTATGACTTACTTTGCGATTGCTATTTTGCCTTTCGTTATCGGAAGTCAAATATGGAGTTATTATGTATTTAGACAACCTGTTAAGTCAGACAACGATTTGGAGTACTAATGAAAAGAAAAAGAGGACTTCCGTCTTATCCCGGTAGCCGTATTTTATATGTAGCGTTAACGATTATTAGTATTTTAGAAGCTTTTAGTATTATTGCGCAAACAATCTTTTTAGCACGAGCTATTACGTTTTTATTTCATGGAGAGACAGTACAAACAATATTAAGTGAAGTTGTTTATTTTGGTATCGCGTTTGCAGCGCGTAACATAGTAGTTCGAACATCACAAATATTAGTGGAACGTTTTGCCGAAAAAACAGGATCGTTACTAAGAAAACAATTGATAGAGGCATATTTCACATTAGGTCCAAGGTATGTTCAAACTGTTGGAACTGGTCATCTGGTTACCTTATCAATTGAGGGGATTGAGAAATTTAAAACATATATTGAATTAACGATTCCTAAAATGATTAGAAGTAGTATCGTTCCAGGTCTAATTGTACTATATGTTTTTACGCTAGATATTGAGTCTGGAATCATTTTAGTTGTAACGATTCCTATCGTGATCATATTTATGATTCTTCTCGGATTAGCAGCGCAAAAAATGGCAGATAGTCAGTATGAGATATATCGTGTACTTTCGAACCATTTTGTAGATACGTTAAAAGGTTTAGAAACATTAAAGTATTTAGGGAAAAGTGAACAGCACGAAGGAAAGATTGAAAAAGTAAGTAAAAGATATAGAAAAGCAACGATGCGTACTTTGCGAGTTGCTTTTCTTTCTTCTTTTGCATTAGATTTCTTTACGAGTTTATCAATCGCGTTTGTGGCGGTTGGATTAGGGATACGTTTAATAGATGGAACGATTATACTATTACCAGCCCTTACAATTTTGATTTTAGCTCCGGAATATTTTCTGCCGATTAAACAAGTGGGAGCAAATTATCATGCGACATTAGATGGACAAATTGCGATGGAGCAAATAGAAGAGATTTTGCAACAACAAAAAGGAATACAAAAGAAAGATTTAAATGAAGATATAGTATGGAATGCCTCTAGTAGCTTGAATTTACAAGATATCAAAGTAAATAATACTGAATCTGAAAAGGCTATATTAGAAGGAATTAATTTTACTTGGGAAGGTAACGGTGCTATTGGTGTTATTGGTGAAAGTGGTGCAGGGAAATCGTCGTTAATCGACGTATTAGCAGGTTTTTTATCTCCTTCGAGTGGAAAGATGTTAGTAAATGGTCTAGAAGTTGATGGATCTACTCGTGAAGATTGGCAAAAAAATATTGCTTATATTCCGCAGCAACCTTATATTTTTCCGCTTTCATTAAAGGATAACATTCGTTTTTATGAAACAAATGCAACAGATGAAGAAGTTGAAAGAGTTATTAATGAAGTCGGCCTTCGTTCACTCGTTACATCACTTCCAAATGGGATGCACGAAAGAATTGGAGAAGGTGGACGTATGCTAAGTGGCGGACAAGAACAGCGTGTTGCTATGGCGCGTGCACTTTTAAGTAAAAAACCAATCATTTTATTAGATGAGCCTACGGCACATCTTGATATTGAAACCGAATTTGAAATAAAGCAAGCGATGTTACGTCTATTTAATGGAAAATTAGTATTTTTAGCAACCCACCGTCTACATTGGATGAAACAAATGGACCATATCATTATTTTAAATAAAGGGGAAATGAAAGAAAGTGGGACGTATGAAGAACTTTTAGAGAATGAGACATTACATTTTCATAGGGAAGAGAGGGGAGAGAAATGAGCAACTGGGTTAAACCTTATATAAAACAAAATAAAGGTAGAATGACTTTAACTATTTTCCTTGGTCTTCTTGGAGTTAGTTCAGGAGCGATGTTACTTTTTATTTCAGGTTATTTGATCTCAAAATCTGCCCTTAGACCAGAAAATGTAATGGCTGTATATGTTCCTATTGTTGCAACAAGAGCGTTTAGTATAGGGCAAGCTGTGTTTCATTATATAGAGCGTTTAGTCGGACATGATGTCGTACTACGTATATTAGAAAAAATGAGAACGAAACTATATAGAATAGTAGAACCACAGGCGTTATTTTTTCGTTCTCGATTTCAAACGGGTGATATGTTAGGAGTGTTATCCGAAGATATAGAGCATTTGCAAAACCTATATTTACGTACAATATTCCCTAGCATATTAGCGCTAGTTGTTTATAGTATCTTCGTACTTGTTATCGGTGCATTTGACCTTGTGTTTGCACTTATTGTAGGTTGTATGTTAGCTATTATCGTGTTTCTTCTTCCGTTTGTATCATTACTTTTAATGAAGAAACACCATGTTACTTTGAAGCAAGGTAGAAGCCGTTTGTATCAACAACTGACAGATGCTGTTTTTGGATTATCTGATTGGCAGGCGAGTGGTCGTAAAGATGAATTTATTAATGAGTATGTAAAACAAAATGATCAGTTGTTAAAAATAGAAAAGAGAGTGAAACGCTGGTATCATATTCGGGACAGTATCATTCAATTAGTAGTAGGTATTGTAGTTATTTCGATGATTATATGGACTGGGAATGAAGCGGCAAGCGAACAAATTGCTCCAACCGTAATCGCAGCTTTCGTATTAATGACTTTATCTGTAACGAACGCGCTTATTCCTATTGCAGATGCCATCGATCGAATCCCGTCGTATGTAGAATCTACTCATCGTCTTAATCGCGTAGAAAGTGATAGTGTTTTACATGATGAAATGGATTTGCAGGAGGAGAAAGATTACATTGAACCAAAATATGTAGATATTGAACTGAATCACGTATCGTATAGTTATCCAGATAGTAACGAGATTGTATTAAAAGACGTATCATTACAAATAAAAGCAGGGAAGAAAATTGCTATTTTAGGCAGGAGTGGGACAGGGAAATCTACTTTACTAAAATTATTAACAGGTGCGTTAAGCCCAGTAAATGGCAAAGTTGTATTGAATGGTAAACGAGCTCATACGAATCTTTTATCTAAATATATTTCTGTATTAAATCAAAAGCCGCATTTGTTTGATACGACAATTGGAAATAATGTGAGAATCGGCAAACCAGAGGCGACGGATGAAGAGATATGGAAAGCTTTAGAGAAGGCACAATTAGCTTCACATATTACTTCTCTTCCAGCCGGATTACAAACGAAAATGCATGAAATGGGAAAACGGTTTTCTGGTGGGGAAAGACAAAGGGTTGCTTTTGCTAGAACTCTTATGCAAGAAACACCAATTATTGTACTTGATGAACCGACTATCGGTTTAGATCCAAAAACAGAATTGTCTTTAATTGAAACAATGTTTTCTGCAACGGAAGAAAAGACGGTTATTTGGATTACGCACCATCTTGTAGGAATAGAACATGTAGACGAAGTTATATTCCTTGATCGTGGCCAAATTGTCATGCAAGGTAGCCATAAACAACTTCTGAAAGAAAATGAAAAGTATCGTAAACTTTATGAGTTAGATAAAGGAATATGATTTGAATAAGCAATAATTGTAAAAATAGCTACGCCTAATGGTGGAGCTATTTTTTTGTTAGATTGCAGGTGTATATGATTGTTACGAATTAAAAATGAATTTCATATTATACATATAATGGAGGGGATGTACATGAAGGAGCAATTTAAAATCATTGTTTTAAGTGATGAATTATCAGGGGATAGGATTCGAAATACGTTAGACAAAAATAAATGTAAAACAATAGTTCATGTTGTAGACGTTTCAAATGTTGTTCGTATAGAAAGTTCTTTTCAATATATAGTCATTTGGAGAGGGGACGCAGAAAAACTTACAAATGACTTGATAAATAGGGGCGTACAAAGTTCAAAAATTATTAATTTAACAAAATACATGTATGAATGGAAGGATAAATTAATTTCTATCTATCAAATAAATCCGGATCTTATGTCTTTATACATTTCTATAAAAAAAGCAAAGAGTGATCCGACGTATGAATTGTTTGCTACCGGTTTGTCTTATCCACATTGTGGCATAAGTACGGAGCTCCTCTCAAAAAAGTCAATAAAATTAACACTTCCATCTCAAGATCTATACTATGATTATTTAATAGCGTCACAACTTCTATCAAACACTCATTCATTTCAATATTGTTTAATAGGAATAGCTTATTTCTCGTTTTACTTTGATATGTCGTTATCATCTGAATCATATAGAATTCACAAAGTATATTATCCATTGTTTCAAGATGGTCATCATACTGTAGTTTATTCTCCTTTACCCACGGATGGATTCTTACATCTAAATACTCCGAAACCACTTTTTTCTATTTTTAATTTGCATTTTGAATATATTTTATTAGACGAACTAAAAGATGAATCATTGATACTGCCTTGGATAAATGCTGAGTGGAATACCACTCCTCTTCACATTCCTTTTGAAGAACACGGGAAAATAAGAGCAGCTTCACATGCTAAATTGGCGTATCCTCATACTTTAGTTGAAAATAAAATGATTTTAAAAAAATATTTAGAATTACTGTTAAAAAATGATATAAAGCCATTAATTGTTGTATTCCCTGTTACTTCACATTATTTCAATTGTAGTAGTAAGAAATTAAAAGAAGATTTTTATAAAGTTATAAATGATTTTCAAACTCAATATTCTTTTCAAATTATAGATCTATTTGATTCGCCATTATTTTGTGATGATGATTTTTATGATAGTGATCATATGAATAAAAAAGGTGCAAATAAAATGTCCGCGTTATTAAATATGTTTATTCAGGAACGAAAAGTATGATATTTTGTTTCATGTTTGCATAAAAGTATATAGGCTCCATACAGTTAAAGTAATGTGATTTTTGTGTCGCGTATATAAATAATATGCGAAGAGGTGAGAGAGTTAAAATGAGAACGCGTATTGAAAGAACTGAAGAGGTGGTAGAGCAACTTCCATTGGTAAGTGTATTAATTCCTACGTATAATCGTCCTCGCTACTTTGAAAAGGCGTTATGTAGTGTGTTAGAACAAACGTACCCTAATATAGAGATTATAGTTGGAGATGACAGCACGAATGACGAAACAGAAAAGATGTTACAAAAATACTTATGTGATCATTCAAATATTATTTATATAAAAAACAGATCAACTCTCGGACAGTTTGAAAATGCGTTAATGTTATTTCATGAAGCGAACGGTGAGTATATAAATTTTTTAATGGATGATGATATATTTCATGTGAATAAAATTGAAAAAATGATGAAGTATTTTTTTAATGATTTAGATGATGAAATTAAGCTTGTAACATCTCATCGTCAAGTAATTGATGATAAAGGGAAAGAACTGCGACATATTTATTCAACTGTCCGTTTATTTGAAGAGAATACGATTATAGAGGGGGCAGAATTAGGAAATAAGGTAATTGTGGAGCAAAAAAATTATATTGGAGAACCGACAACAGTTTTATTTCGTAAAAATGATTTACAAGAACCGTTTGGGATTTTTGATAAGAGGCGGTATTTATGTAACGTAGATATAGCTTCATGGTTATCTTTATTAAGTAAAGGAAAAGCAGTATATATAGCAGAGACACTTAGTTACTTTCGATTACATCCAGATCAACAGTTAAACGAATCTAATAAAATGATGGATGGGTTAGAAGATTTTTCACACAGTATTATAGCAGGAGAAAAATATGGTTTCTTATCCAACGAAAAAGAGTTAGACAAAGCGATAACTAATTTTCTGGATTATGCAAGAAGGATAGTTCCATCATCGATATTATATACATTAGACTACTATCAAAAAATTAGAGCGAAGAAAATAAACATAGAAAAGAAAAAACAACATATAAATAATAATTCTGCTTTACCGAAAGTAAGTATACTTATTCCTGCGTACAATAGACCTTATTACTTGGAATTAGCACTTAACAGCGCTTTGAATCAAACATATGAAAATATTGAAATTATTATTTCTGACGACAGTACAAATAATGAAGTCAATGCTATGATTCAACCGTACTTACATGAATATGAGTGTATTACATATGTTAAAAATGAAACGCCGTTAGTTGCCGAAAACTTTAATAAGTGTGTAGAACTTGCGAATGGGGACTATATAAACTTTTTATTAGATGATGATTTATTTCATCATGAAAAGATCGAGAGAATGATGAAATACTTTTTGACTTTAGAAAATATTTCATTTGTGACGTCATATCGTGAACTGATTGATGAGAATGGAGAGATATTACCACCTTCAACATTAAATATGAAAATCGCGAAAGAAACTACACTTTTTGAAGGAAAAGAATTAGGAAATTATATGTTAAAAAACTTGAAAAATGTAGTTGGTGAGCCGACAACTGTTTTGTTTAATCGGGATTTGTTTGACGGGAAGTTTGGATATTTTAAAGGAAAGGCTTATTCTGCTATTAATGACATTGCAACTTGGCTAGATATGATGAGGAAAGGAAAAGTAGTTTATATACAAGATCCTCTTAGTTATTTTAGACAACATAGTGGACAAAATCAAAAACAAATGCATTTTATTTTAATGACAATTGAAGAGTGGATTGAATTAATTATAGATGCATATAATAGTGGATTTTTAAGTTCTGAAAGTGAGTATAAAGAGAGTTTATCTTATTGTTTAGAAAATGCGGGATTTATAGTTAAGGATGCAATAAGAAATGGCGAGCTAGATCAAATTTATAATGAAAAGATAAAAAAAGGGTTAAACAGGTTAGTTGCTCATATGTTCGAGAAAGAATCTTGTTATTGTCAATATTGCAATCAACAATTTGAAAAATTTTCACCTTGGCCAGCACATTATGATTTTCCGAAATATAAATTTGAGATGTGGAATAAAGATACAGGGATATGTCCAGTTTGTAATTCGATGGATCGTGAAAGATTGTATCGTGCGTACATTGAAACGGAAACGGACTTGTTAAATAGAAACTATACTATGCTTCATATTGCACCTGAAGCGAATTTAAGAGATTGGTTTAACGAGTATAAAAATATTACGTATGTATGTGGTGACTTAGAACCAAAGGATCCATTAATGAAAGAAATTGATGTTACAAGGATTACATATGATAGTAATACTTTTGATGTAATATTATGTAGCCATGTGTTAGAACATGTTCCTGATGATGACAAAGCAATGCGAGAGTTATATAGAGTGTTAAAGCCAAACGGATGGGGAATTATTCAAGTACCAATCGTAATGAATGTAGATGTTATTGTAGAGAATGAATTAATTGTAACACCACAATTGAGGAAATTAGCATTTGGTCAAGAAGATCATGTGAGAATTTATAATCAATCGGGATTTATTCAACGATTAATGAATGCAGGATTTAAGGTGGAATTATATAACATAGCGGAAAAACAAGGAATGAAAAGTGCTAGGAGATTTGGATTATCTGAAACGGATATGCTCTATATTGTCCGAAAATGATAGGAAGGAATAGATAGATATGGAGAATATTCCTTTTTTACGTGCTTCAACTGTACCTGTAATTGAGTATTTGGACGAATTGAAGGAAATTGATACATCTCACATATATACGAATTATGGACCTATAAATCAACGTTTTGAGGAAACAATTATGTCGGTATTTTTTCAAAACAGGGGAGCTGTTACAACAGTAGCAAACGCAACGTTAGGGTTAATGGCGGCTATTCAACTAAAGAAAAGAAGAAAGGGAAAGTATGCTCTCATGCCTAGCTTTACATTCCCTGCGACTGCCTTAGCCGCTATTTGGTGTGGATTGGAACCTTACTTTATTGATATTTCAATAGATGATTGGTATATGGATAAAACCGTACTTTTGGATAAGATAGAAGAATTAAAAGAAGAGGTTGCGATTGTTGTCCCGTACGCCACTTTTGGATCATGGATGAACTTAGAAGAATATGAAGAATTAGAGAAGAAGGGGATTCCGGTTGTCGTAGATGCGGCACCGGGATTTGGATTAATGAATAGAGGGATGCATTACGGTCAAGATTTTAGTGGAATGATCGTATATAGCTTTCATGCAACAAAGCCTTTCGGAATTGGTGAAGGAGGGCTCATATATAGTAAAAACGAAGAAGATATACAACGTATTAAAAGAATGGGGAATTTCGGATTTGATAAAAATCGTGAATGCACGATGATGGGGTTTAATTGCAAAATGTCTGAATACGCAGCAGCTATTGGGATTGCGACTATAAAAAAGTGGGATCAAAAATTAAAAGAACGAACCCGTATTTCTAAATGGTATAAACAGTTGTTACAAAGTACTGGGTTAATGAAAAAAGGGTGGGGAGTTCAAAAGACAGAAGCAGTTATTCACCAATTTATGCCTATCATTTGTCCAGAAGAAGTTCACAACATACAAGTAATAGAAGAGCTGAAAAAACAGAAAATAGAAGCTAGATTATACTTTTCACCATCTTGCCACCAACAAGTTCTTTTTAGAAAATATAAGTCTACAGATTTAACAAAAACGAATAAAATAGCAAAACGAATCGTAAGTTTACCTTTATGGGAAGGAATGACGAAAGAACTAGTAGAGCAAATTGTAATCTGTTTAGAGCAGAAGGTGGTGTCGGTAGATGAATAGTTTTTATAGTCAAGAAGAGCTAAAGAAAATTGGGTTTTTATCTGTTGGGAAAAATGTATTGATTAGTAAAAAAGCAAGTATATATAATCCGGGTGCTATATCAATTGGTAATCATGTAAGAATTGATGATTTTTGCATTTTAAGTGGCAAAATCACAATTGGAAGTTATTCGCACATATCAGCGTATACAGCGTTATATGGAGGGGAAGTTGGGATTGAAATGCATGATTTTGCAAACATCTCAGCTAAAACAATCGTATATGCAGTACTTGATGATTTCAGTGGAAATACATTAATGGGGCCAACCGTCCCGAATCAATATAGGGATGTGAAAGCAGAAAAAGTTATTTTAAAAAAACATGTGATTATTGGTGCTAATTCTATTGTTTTTCCAAATGTAACTGTAGGAGAAGGTACGGCAGTCGGCGCGATGAGTATGGTAAAAGAGAGTTTAGATGATTGGTATATTTACGCTGGAGTTCCCGTAAGGAAAGTAAAACCTCGTCAAAAAAAGATGCTAGAGTTAGAAATTGATTTTTTAAAAAGCATTCATTCTTAACAAAAAAGAATGAATGCTTTTTATTTTTATCCCGCTATTTGCCGGTAAAGATTCGACTGGTGAGGGCTAATTAAAGTTTCACTTTATGATAGAGCAGAGTGTATCTTAACTTATTATGTTTTAAATTTTGCTGACCAAGGCAATACTGAGCCATAGTGAATGTAAAGTTGGAGGGCGAGCGTATATGTTTGATGAGGATGGGATTGTATTAATTATGGAACCAGCTGATGAAAGAAACTTGAGGAGATTTATTTTTTCAGTGCCAAAGTCAGTGTATGAAAAGAAGGGGCTTACATTACACTATGGAACAGCTATAGGACAAGGATATATGGATATAATTGAAGATATTATAAGCGTACATATAGAAATAGATGTTGTAACGATAATAGGGCATGTAAGAGGATAAATAGCTATTTGAAAAAGGTTATAAACAATTTAGCTAGAAGTTATGTATAGAGAAAACTACAGACAATTATAAAGACGAAGGGAGTCTAAAATGAAAATAAAATCAATTTTATTAGTATTTATAGTTTCAATTGGTTTAATGGGATGTTCAATAGTGGAGGAAGGAAAGAACTCGATAGATTATGCTCAAAAGGCGACAGACTATGTAAATGAAATAAGTGCATTTGCAAATGATGCACCAGCATTAGCAGAAAAGGCCGTTAATGATAGTGAGGCTCGAAAAGAATTAGAAACGAAGCTTAGTGAAATTAAACAAGATATACCCGCATTCAATGAATTAACGCCACCTGATGTAGCAAAGGATCTTCATCAACAAATCGTCGGATATAACGAAAAGTTAAATACGTTAATTGATACGGCGATGACAAAGGTAGAAGAAGGGAAAGTGGATGTAGAGCAATTTAAAAACTCAGAGCTTATGCAGACGGTAGATCAAGTTCGAGATTTGAAAGATAAGGTGCAAAATTTAGGTCAATAGTAAGAAGCTCCGTTTGTTATAAACGGAGCTTCTTATATAAGAGATTACTTTATAAAATACACAACAACACCCATTAAGATGATAATATTCCCAATTACTTTTCTTTTTGTTACTTTTTCCCCTAAAAAATACCAACCGAAAATTAATATGATGATATAACTTAATGACTCTAATGCAGAGACTTGATTTATTGTCAGCCCCTTTAAGGCGATAATATTGAATCCTGCGTTAAGTACAAATAAAGAGTAGCCGATAATAACATAAGGATTCACATATTCTTTTATTCTAGAATCATATTGCTGTAAAGTAGCCTTTTTTAATAAAATCTGTGAGTAATTGGCCAAAACGATTCCAAAGATCAATAACAACATATAACTATTCATCTTTTGTCACCACCACAATTCCGACGATAATAATCGCTGCACCGAGTAAGTTGTTCCACTGTATCGTATCTCCAAATAGAACTACGGACCAAAGCATTGACCATAATATAATAATCCCGCGATGTGAATATGCTTTTGATATTTCGAAATGTTTAATTACTTGTTGCCATAAAATCGCATATCCAAATAAAAGTAAAATTAGTCCGAAAAAAGCAATAAAAAATGAGATTGAAGCAATAGGAAACTTAGCTGCCCATTTCATGTAAACCACAATGATAGAATATATCAAAAAAGCTACATGTAAAAATACATAATTTTTAATAGATGGTTTCATTTATTCACTCTCTTCTGCATATAAATATATATTTATACCTAATTTGTCTAATGATATATATTGGAACGTATTTTGTTTAATCTTTCACATTCCAAATTATATAGTATCATGGCTTTTATTGTAAAACAATAGAAGCTATGCATTCATTTTTTCCAAGGTTCTACAATATGTATCGTTTTATTTGTTGCATCCAACTCTACTTGAACACCGATAGGTATAGTAATCATTGGATGTGTATGACAACAATCGAAGTCAGCTAGAAAAGGAATTCTTTGATTTTGAAGTACTTCTAATAGTATTTCAAAAGGTTTTCGATTTGTACCACAATCATCAAATTGCTCATGTTTTCCAAGAATGATACCTGAAATTTTATCGAATACACCGTTAATTTTAAGGAATGAAAAACTTCTTTCAATAGTAGCTGCATCTTTTGAACTGTCCTCAATAAAGAGAATGTCGCCTTCTTGAATATGTGGCATATAGGGGCTACCCCAAATTCCTTGTATCGTGTTTAAATTCCCGCCAATAATACGCCCAGTAGCTTTTCCATCAATTACTGAAATCCAATCGTTTGGACGAAGTTCTTTCTCCTTCGTCTTTTCTTCCCAATTAATAAATTCATCTGACCAAAATAATGGTTGTTTTATATGATAAGGAAGGGAATGATCATGTAGTAAAGTTTCAGCAAAATATTCGTATGTGCAATCAACAAAAGGTTCAAATTCGCCAAAGGAAGGGACGAGAGCTGGTCCATAAAATGTAGGGATTCCTGTTTTGGCGTAAATTCCTAGTAATAAAGCAGTTGCATCTGAATACCCAATCATTATTTTAGGGTTCTTTAGAAAAGCATCATAGTCAATATAAGGTAATATTGAATTTGAATTCATCCCACCAATGGTTGACATAATACAAGAAACATTAGGATTTCTTATCAAGACATTTAGTTCCTCAGCACGCTCTTGTATACTACCAGAACGATAAAAATCATATCGACCTGTTAATGAACCTTCTAATATATGAAACCCTTTCTGTTGTAAGTAAGATTTTGCTCGTTCAAATCTTTTTGGAGAAGTGTAGGTTACTGGTGAAGAAGGGGAGTAGATCCCAATTGTGTCTCCGTATTGCAATGATTTTGGAAGTAGCATTTGTATGAATCCCTTCTATTAAATAGTTTATGTACGAGACTTCATTATTGAATATTCTTATATTTCAGCATTATAAGTGTAACATAAACAAATTAAAATAATGATTGCTGTATATGAATAAATATACCTTTTTGCCTTGACTGTATAAAGGAATTGTTGTTAAGGTTAAATGTGAGTGTATAAAAGGTTTGCTAAAGGAGTTTTGAAATGAACCGGTTAAAATGGGGAAGGATGACAGTCCTATTAGTCATTATTTTAGGGATATGTTGGTTCTTATTCCAAGGAAATCAAAAGAGCGTAGCGAATGTAGAGGGACACCCTTTGCAAGTGGCGGAACTACCTAAAGCAGGATTTACTGAAAAAGTAGTCCCGCCAAAGTACATCCCACCAGAAATTAACGCAAAAGCAGCTATGATTATCGATGCGAGTGATGGAGATATTATTTATCAATATAATGAAAATGAAGCTTTTGCACCGGCTAGTATGTCTAAGATGATGACAGCGTATCTTCTACTAGAGAGTATACATAACGGGAAAGTTCGCTGGGAAGATCCAGTGAAAATGAGTGCCAAGGCGGCACAAACAGAGGGAGCGAGAATCCCAGTACAAGTTAATGACACATTAACTGTTAAAGATTTATATCATGCATTAATGATTGAGTCAGCTAATAATTCAGCTGTGGCTTTAGCAGAACATATGGCAAAATCGGAGAAAGATTTCGTTCAGCTTATGGATGCAAAAGCGAAACAGTTAAAAATGTCGGAACATGCTAAATTTGCAAATGCTTCTGGATTACAAGAGCCAGATGGAAGTGAAACAAAAATGACGGCTGCTGATGTAGCACAATTGGCGTATCATCTTATAAAAGATTATCCGGAAATATTAGAAGTGACTCACTTGCGCCAAAGTCAGCTAGCATTTAATAATATTAATGTTATAAGCACAAACGACATGTTAAACAAAAATAATAAAGGTTTATATATAGAAGGAATGGACGGACTAAAGACTGGATTTACAGATAGTGCAGGATACTGTTTTACTGGGACTGCAAAGCAAGGTGATAATCGAATTATTACAGTGGTCATGGGGACATCAAGTAAAACAAAACGTTTTACAGAGACAAATAAGTTAATGTCGTATGCATTTGGATTAGTTAATTAAGTAAAATACCAGTTTAGATCGCTACATAAGTAAGACTGTTTGTTGTTACTAATTTTAGATAACAATAAACAGTCTTTTTATTTTAACTTTAATAAGGAAAAAGATTCTAAATATAAGTGTTATTATTTGAGTTTGTTTGTTGCTGTGATATTATAAAGTTATGAACTTATTAATAATAAGTTTGGGGGCGTAATATGATGTATACATATGAAATAGCCCCAATTGAAAATTGGAGGGAATTATGATGGCAAAAGATTTTTACTCAGCAATTGAAGACAGAAGATCTATTTATGCAATTAGTAAAGAGCAAGTAGTTTCTGATGAGAAAATTCAAGAAGTGATTTATCATGCTGTAAAACATACACCTTCAGCTTTTAATTCTCAAAGTGCTCGTGTTGTTGTTTTATTAGGAGAACAACATGATAAATTATGGGATATTACGAAAGAAACGTTAAGAAAAATTGTACCTGAAAATAACTTTGCACCTACTGAAGAAAAAATGAATGCATTTAAAAGTGGTTATGGAACGGTTTTATATTTTGAAGACAGTGAAGTAGTGGAAGGCCTTCAAGCAAACTTTGCATTATATAAAGATAATTTCCCAACTTGGTCTCAGCAATCATCAGGAATGTTACAATTTGCAATTTGGACAGCTTTAGAAATTGAAGGGCTTGGTGCTACGTTACAGCATTACAATCCGCTAATTGATGAAGAAGTGAGAAAAGAGTGGGATGTTCCGGGAAATTGGAAACTAACTGCACAAATGCCATTTGGTAAACCGGTAGTACATGCTGGTGAAAAAGAATTCCAACCGCTAGAAAACCGTGTGAAAATTTATAAATAATTTGATAAAAGGTGAACAGGAATATAACCTGTTCACCTTTTTTATACGTAATAAGGGTTTTTTTGTCCGGTATTTTTCATCTGATTTTTTAATTCATTTCTACGTGTTTCAATCGCTGATACTTTTTGTAATGTTATCATTGAAACGAATTGAATAAAAGCATAGTATAGCTCTATATTTTTTTGTATAGGGTCATCTATTATATTTCTCACAAATATGCCTCCTCTTTTTATTCCAATAAAACTCCGCATTAATGGGCAGCCCGAGTGATGAGGGTTAATAATTAGCGGGGGATGTATAAAACCCTTACTGATTAAAGTTTCATTTTATAAGGGAATGAAACTTTAATCAGTTCGCAAAAATGCTATTTTATTAGGATATGTATATAATACTATAAATTCCATTATAGGAAAAAGGGAACAATTGATATAGTGTGTGTTTTCTTTAAAGGAGAACTGGCTTTTGTGAAATAAATCTTACAATTCGTCAAATTATTTCAAAATTGTAGATAGAATAGAAAATTAGTTTTCTAAAAATATTATACTATTGATAAATAGAGTGATTTTTGTCATGATGAAAGTATACTTCATGTAAGGAGCTTTATAAGGAAATACATACTTGAGTTTGTATTAGGTTAATAGAATTTTTTATAATAGATAGAAAAAGGATATTTTATATTAAAATATTAAATAGAATGTCGAATTTTTATGCGATATATAAGAAATTTGAAAAAATCATTGCAAAAACACTATGTTTAATGATAAAGTTCACATGAAGTTCACACGGATTTCACTTTGTTCATTTAAAATGAACTCTGTGTGAAAAATAAAACTCTTGCTAAAAAATGGAACTGGATGAATATTTTACTTTGATAATATTGTAAAGTATTAAAGTTTTAAGTTTTTTTTAAGAGGATAGTAGGGAAAGGAAGTAAAGACAACTTATGAAAAAAGTAATTGCAGGTTTAGCAGCAGCTTCTGTAGCTGGCGTTGCAGTTCCAGGAATGGATTCTGCTCATGCACAAGTTTCAAATGAAGCGCTAAAAGAAATTAATGGACAAACTCAAACTCAAACGACTGTAACTGAAACAAAAACTGTAGAAACAACTTCTGAATTAAAATACACAGTAACTGCTGATGTATTAAATGTTCGTTCAGGTGCTGGTACAGGACATAACGTTATTTCTAAAGTAAAATCAGGCCAAGTGCTACAAGTAGTTGGACAAGAAAATGGTTGGTTCAAAGTAAACGTAAATGGTCAAACAGGTTATGTAAGTGGTGACTTCGTAACGACTGGTGGCAAAACAGGAACGACTGTTCAACAAGGAACAGGTACTTACACAGTAAACGTTTCTTCACTTAACGTACGTACAGGCCCAAGTACATCTCATACAGTATTAGGTTCTGTAAACAAAGGTAAAACAGTACAAGTTGTAGGTGAAGTACAAGATTGGTTTAAAATCAACTTCAATGGTGGAACTGGATACGTAAGCAAAGACTTCGTAACAAAAGGTGGTTCTGCTGTATCTAACGAAACACAACAACCAACTACAAACAACAATACTACAACAGTTCAAACTGGTGGTTCTTATGTTGTTAACACTGGTGCTTTAAAAGTACGTACAGGCCCAGCTACATACAACGCTGTAATCGGTGGAGTAACAAATGGTAAAGTATTAAACGTTACTGGCGCTGAAAATGGTTGGTACAAAATTAACCATAACGGCCGTACAGGTTACGTAAGTGCAGACTTCGTTAAGTTTGTAAAAGGCGGAGTAAATAACGTTACAAATAACAATAACGTTACAAATAACAATAACGTTACAAATAAC